>JACPDI010000036.1 GCA_016184105.1 Acidobacteriota bacterium | reverse complement strand
TTCATCCAGATTGGCGGTCAGTGTACGTCTGACAACCTGCCGCCGCAGATCAGCGCGATCCAGTACGCTTGGCGAAGCTCGGATCTCGACATGCAGCAGCAGATATTCCGAGTGCTGGAGAACAACGCGCGCCACGTTGCCGCGATCAACCATTGCAAGGTCGGTATCCGGTGGGTGAGCAAGACGCGGGTCGGCCTTCCCAACCTGGCGATGACAGACCTCGTGTGGCGCAACATGCGCCTTGCCGGACCGATTCAATTCAGCGAGGACGCGAAGACGATCTGCCGCGAGGTGCAGCGGAATTGCGGCCTCGCGCCCATGCAGGAGCCGATCAGGGAGGACTGCTCGGCGCTGACTTCTCCGGAGGACTACGACGCCGCGCGGCGCCTGGGGATGCCTGCCTGGCAGCAGCTCGCCGGATCGGACGACTACGTGGAGTATTGCTGGTACTCGCCGACGGCCCGCTTCTGGACGTCGAAGGCGTTCCCGAAGTCGCCCGAGCCGGGATATGCCTATCCCCGGTGGGTGTCGCTTGCTTTGGGCGGCATACCGTCGACGATCGATCCCGCGATGATCCTGGCCTCGAAAACGCTGGGTGCGAGTCTGGTGGAGCTCTTGACGACTCCCGCCGAACTCAAGAAAGCTCAGGACGAATTCAAGGAGCGGACAGGAGGCGGTCAAGGCGGCAAGAAGTGGGTCGGCCCGCTGTTACCTCCAGACGTACAGCCACCCGTCGACCTGAGATGGCCGGAGTACGTCGATACCGTCCGCGGCCACGAGTGGTGGATTCCCACGCAGCCGAAGTAGGACGGCCTCTCTTTGCGGACCCAGCCGGCGGTTCACGGCCACCGTGGCTGAAGGCGGGCGGGAAAGAGGACGCGTCGTTCGCAGGGCTTTGGACTTCCGGCTACAGGGTCCGCCCCACCGCAGTCGGCGCGCACCGGGCAGTAGCCGTCGCGTCGTGGCACAGCCAACCAGGGGCAGGCTGGCGGAGGCCGGCCTGATCCTCCTCGAACTGCTGTTTGTCATCTCGATCGTTCTGGTCCTGCTCGCCACGGCCGTCCCGGCGCTCCTGACCGGGCTGGACGACTTTCGCACGCGGGCGGCGCCCTCGTCGAATCGCGGAGCCGTGGCGTTTCTGGAAGATAATAGTCCGCAGCCATGACCATGCTGCCGTTGACGACCCTGCTCGTTCTCGCGCTTTCAGGCGATAACCCCCAGGCTTCGCCGGCGCGACAGGTCACCGCTGCAGAGGCGGCGCAACCTGCGGAAGTGGCCGCTATCATTCCGCAACCGGTATCCGTGACGGCCCGGCGCGGCCGGTTTCCGCTCACGCGTCGCACCACCATCTGGACCGACGCGGCCGGCGCTGCTGTGGGACGCCAGCTTGCGCGCTACCTCGAGCCCGCAACCGGGATGACGCTGCGCGTGCAGACCGGCGGAACGTTGCCGGCCGGCGCGGTCATCCTGCGGCGCGACCCCACGCTGCGGAAAAAGCTGGGGCCGGAAGGGTATCTTCTCGACATCCGGCCCGCGCGGGTTCTCGCGCGCGCGCCGGGGGCGGCGGGCCTGTTTTACGCGGTCCAGACACTCCGGCAGCTCCTGCCGCCCGAGATTTTTCGTGAAGCGCCCGTGGCCGGCGTCGAGTGGTCGTGGCCGGCAGTCACGATCGAAGACTGGCCCCGCTTTCCGTGGCGCGGCGCGCACCTGGATGTCGGACGGCACTTCATGCCGAAGGAATTCGTCAAGAAGTACATCGACCTCCTCGCGCTGCACAAACTCAACATCTTCCATTGGCATTTGACCGAGGACCAGGGCTGGCGGCTGCAGATCAAGCAGTACCCGAACCTCACCGACGTCGGGGCCTGGCGGAAGGAGACGATCGTCGGCCACCAGCCGCGCGGCAACTCGCCCTGGCAGTTCGACAAGACGCCCCACGGCGGCTTCTACACGCAGGACGATGCGCGCGAGATCGTGGCGTATGGGAAGGCGCGCTTCGTGACGGTGATGCCGGAGATCGAGATGCCCGGGCACGCCGTGGCGGCGATCGCCGCCTACCCCGAGATCGGCGTGACGGGAGAACCGATCGACGTGGCGGGATACTGGGGCATCTTCTCCGACATCCTCAACGCGGAGCCGTCCACCCTGCGGTTCATGCAGAACGTGCTCGGTGAAGTGCTCGAGATCTTCCCCAGCCGCTACGTGCACATCGGCGGCGACGAAGCGGAGAAGAGCAAGTGGAAGGCAAGCCCGCGCATCCAGGCACGGATCCGCGAGCTGGGGCTTGCCGACGAGCACGAGCTTCAAAGCTGGTTCATCCGGCAGATGGACGCCTTCCTGGTCTCGAAGGGCCGGCGGCTGGTGGGATGGGATGAAATCCTCGAGGGAGGCCTCGCGGAGAATGCGGTCGTGATGTCGTGGCGCGGCACCAAGGGGGGCATCGAGGCGGCGCGATCGGGCCACGACGTCATCATGGCACCGGAGAGCCACACGTACCTCAACTACTACGAGGCGAAGGCGTGGGCGGGCGAGCCGCTCGCGCATCCCGGGCACCTGCCGCTCGAAAAGGTCTACAGCTTCGAGCCCATCCCGTCCGAGCTCGAGCCCGAGTTCGCCAAGCACGTGCTCGGCGCGCAGGCGCAGCTCTGGACGGAGTACGTGCCGACTCCGAAGGACGCGGAATACAAAGTGTTCCCGCGGCTGACGGCGCTTGCCGAAGTTGTCTGGACGCCCGCGGAGAAGAAGAACTACGAGGACTACCTTCAGCGGCTCGCCGTGCACCTGCGGCGGCTCGAGGCGCTCGACGTGAATTTCCGGCCGCTGGCGCCGGACGCCCGGTAAGGCTGGCGCTGCAGGAAGCCGGCGCGGCGGGAACGCGCTCGTGCGGCTCGAGTCGCGCCGTAGGGCTTTTCGTATGACGTCGGACGGCTTTGCTTTTTGCTGCCGCAGACCCGCGCATCATGCTCGCCATACGGGTGTCAGCCTGATGGACTTGCGCCAGCTCGAGATTCTGCGGGCGATAGCGGAGACCGGCTCCTTCACGGCGGCCGGCGCGCGGCTGCACGTGTCCCAGTCGGCCATCAGCCGCCAGGTGCTGCTCCTCGAAGAGGAGTTCGATGAATCGCTGTTCATCAGGTTCGGCCGCCGCGTCCAGATCACGCCGGCCGGCGAGGCGTTGCTGCACCTGAGCCACCGCGTGTTCGCGGACATCAGGGAGACTTCCGCCCAGATCAGAGACACCCAGAAGACGCTCACCGGAGTCCTGAACCTGGTGGGGGGGATGACGGTCTGCCTGTACGTCTTCCCGCTGCTGTTGAAGGAATTCCGCCAGCACCACCCCGGAGTCGAGATCAAGATTGCGGTCGGCAGCACGCGGCGCCTGCTCGGGCGGCTCCGGACGGGCCGCGCCGACCTGGCGCTGCTGGTGCTGCCCATCGACGATCCGGCGCTCACGACCGTGCCCGTGCTGCGCGAGGAGCTCCTGCTCGTCATGCCGGCGGGCCATCCGCTCGCCTCGCAGCCGCAGCCGATCGAGCCCGAAGCGCTGGTCGGCCAGCCGTTCGTGCTGTTCGAAACGGGCTCGAACACGCGCCGGATGATCGACGAGTTCTTCATCCGCGAGCGGATCAAACCGCGTGTGGTCGCGGAAACCGAGAACGTCGAGATCATCAAGTCGATGATCGCCTCGGGCCTTGGCATCGGCATCGCGCCGTTCCGATCGGTCGACCAGGAGACGCGCGGCGGAAAGCTGTGCGTCGCGCGCATCCGGCGGCAGCTGCTCGTGCGCGAGACGGGGTGGGTCTATCGAAGCGGCGAGCGCGTTCCGCGCGCCGTGCAGGAACTGATGCACACCATGGAGCGGATGCTGCCGCAATTCGAGCCCACCGCGCCCGAAGGGCCAGACCTGCGCGAAGTGTCCCCCGCGCGCGGGCGCCGCCGCGCCGGCTGATCGCCAGGGCCACCAGCCGTTCGGCCGCCGGCGGTTAATCAGGCGACAGGCGCGGGCAGCTCCGACCGGCCCATCAAGTACAAATCCACGCCGCGCGCCGCGCTGCGTCCTTCGGCGATCGCCCACACGACCAGCGACTGGCCCCGCTGCATGTCGCCGCACGTGAACACGCCCGGCGCGCTCGTCATCCATCGTCCGTCGCGCTGAACGGTTCCCCGTGGGGTGAGCGCCACGCCCAGCTCGGCGAGCATGCCGCCCGGCTCTGGACCCAGAAACCCCATGGCGAGCAGCACCAGGTCCGCCGGGAGGACGAAATCGCTCCTCGGCACCGGATCGAACACGATCTGTCCGTCGCGGCGCTGCATCTCCACGCGCACGGCATGCAGTTCCTTGACCCGCCCCCGGCCGTCACCGGCGAAGCGCTGCGTGGACACGGAGTAGAGGCGTTCGCCGCCCTCCTCGTGTGCCGGGGACATGCGAAAGACACTCGGCCACTGCGGCCAGGGGTTGTCCGGTGCGCGGCTGTCGCGGGGGCGCGGCAGCAGTTCCAGCTGGCGCACCGATCGCGCACCCTGTCTGTGGGCGGTTCCAAGGCAGTCCGCCCCCGTGTCACCGCCGCCGATGATGACCACGTCGCGCCCCGCGGCGGTGATCGCCTCGGGCTCATGGACGGCGTCGCCCGCGCAGAGCCGGTTCTGCCGGCTGAGATAATCCATCGCGAAATGGATGCCGTTCAGTTCGCGGCCAGGCACCGCCAGATCGCGCGGCCTCGTCGCACCCCCCGCCAGCACGATGGCGTCGAAGCCGCGCCGCAAATCCGCCGCCGCCATCGTGACGCCGACGTGCACGCGCGTGCGGAACTGCACCCCTTCCGCCTGCATGACGTCGAGGCGGCGATCCAGCACGTGCTTCTCCATCTTGAACTCGGGGATGCCGTAGCGGAGCAGGCCGCCGATGCGATCGGCGCGCTCGAAGACGGTGACCGCGTGACCCGCGCGATTGAGCTGATCGGCGCACGCCAGGCCCGCCGGGCCGGACCCCACGACGGCGACGCGCCGGCCGGTGCGCGAGGCGGGCGGCCGCGGCCGCATCCATCCGTCCTCGAAGGCCCGCTCGACGATGTCCAGCTCCACGCTCTTGATGGTGACCGGCTCGTCGTTGATGCCGAGCACGCAGGCGCCCTCGCACGGCGCGGGGCACAGGCGCCCGGTGAACTCCGGGAAGTTGTTCGTCGCGTGCAGCCGCTCGTTCGCGGCGACCCGGCGCTCGTGGTAGACGAGATCGTTCCACTCGGGGATGCGATTCCCGAGCGGGCAGCCGTTGTGACAGAAGGGAATGCCGCAGTCCATGCAGCGGGCGGCCTGGTCCCGCAGTCCGGGGGCGGGATCCGGCAGGTGCACCTCGCGCCAATCCCGCACGCGCTCGGCCACGGGCCGGAGCAGGAGCTTCCCGCGCGGGATTTCGAGAAAGCCCGTGATCTTACCCATGGCAGCCTCCCACCAGCTCGGTTGACTGCGTCCCGCGCGCGCCGCGGCCCGCGTGCCGCGCGCGCCTGTACTCACGGGGCACGACCTTGACGAACCGCTCCGCGGTTTCGCTCCACTCGCGCAGCAGGCGCGCGGCATGCTCGCTGCCGGTCAGCTCGACATGGCGCGCGAGCAGCGCTGAAACGATGTCGGCGTCCTCGGCCTCCTCGAGCGCGTCCAGTTCGACCATCTCCGTGTTGCAGCGCTGGCGGAACTGGCCGTCCGTGTCGAGGACGTACGCGATGCCGCCGCTCATGCCCGCCGCGAAGTTGCGTCCCGTCTGTCCGAGCACCACGACGCAGCCGCCGGTCATGTATTCGCACCCGTGGTCGCCCACTCCCTCGACGACGGCGCGCGCGCCGCTGTTTCGCACGGCGAAGCGCTCCCCGGCGACCCCGCGCACGTAGGCCTCGCCGCTCGTGGCGCCGTACAGCGCCACGTTGCCGATGATGATGTTCTCCTCCGGGACGAACGACGCCTCGCGCGGCGGAAACACCGCGAGCCGGCCGCCCGACAGCCCCTTGCCCCAGTGGTCGTTCGCCTCCCCCTCGAGCAGCATGGTCATGCCCCGCGGCACGAACGCGCCGAAGCTCTGCCCCGCCGACCCGGTGAAGCGCAGGGTGATCGTGTCCTCCGGCAGGCCGGCGCCGCCGTGCCGCCGCGTGATCTCGCTGCCCAGCCGCGTGCCGACGGTACGGTGGATGTTGCGCACCGGCAGCTCCAGCGTTACGGGGCGTCCCGTCTCCAGCGCGTCCTCGCACCGGGCGATGATCTGGTGATCGAGGGCATCCTCGAGCCGGTGTTCCTGGCCGCGCACGCACCGGCGCGCCGTCTCCGCCGGCAGGACGGGCGCGTGGAGCAGGGCAGAGAGGTCCAGCCCCGCCGCCTTCCAGTGATCGATTGCGGCGGCGGCCTCGAGGCACTCCATCCGCCCGACCATCTCGTCGAAGGAACGAAACCCGAGCGAGGCCATCAGCTCGCGCACTTCCTCGGCGATGAACCGGAAGAAGTTCTCCACGTGCTCCGGGCGGCCGGCGAATCGCCGCCTGAGCACCGGATCCTGCGTGGCGATCCCGACCGGGCACGTATTGAGATGACAGACCCGCATCATCACGCAACCCATGACGACGAGCGGCGCGGTGGCGAACCCGAATTCCTCGGCGCCGAGCAGCCCCGCGATGACCACGTCGCGCCCGGTCTTCAGCTGCCCGTCCACCTGCACGACGATGCGGTCGCGCAGCCCGTTGAGGAGCAGCACCTGCTGCGCCTCCGCGAGGCCGAGTTCCCACGGAAGGCCGGTGTGCTTGATGCTCGTCAGGGGAGACGCGCCGGTCCCGCCGTCGTGGCCGGAGATGAGCACCACGTCGGCGTGCCCCTTGGCGACGCCCGCCGCCACCGTGCCGACGCCGACCTCGGACACCAGCTTCACGTGGATGCGCGCCTCGTGGTTGGCGTTCTTCAGGTCGTAGATCAGCTGCGCCAGGTCTTCGATCGAGTAGATATCGTGGTGCGGCGGCGGGGAGATCAGCTCGACCCCGGGCGTCGAGTGCCGCACGCGCGCGATCCACGGATACACCTTGTGGCCCGGAAGCTGGCCCCCCTCGCCGGGCTTCGCCCCTTGCGCCATCTTGATCTGCAGATCGCTCGCGTTGACGAGATACTCGCTCGTCACGCCGAAGCGCGCGGACGCCACCTGCTTGACGGCGCTGCGACGCGAGTCGCCGTTCGCATCGGGCACGTAGCGCGCCGGATCCTCTCCTCCTTCGCCGGAGTTCGAGCGGCCGCCGATGCGGTTCATCGCGATCGCGAGCGTCTCGTGCGCCTCCTGGCTGATCGACCCGAAGGACATCGCGCCGGTCGAGAACCGCCGCATGAGGCGCTCTGCCGGCTCGACCTCCTCGAGGGGAACCGGCGGCCCGGCCGGTTTCAGATCGAAGAGCCCCCGCAGCGTCGCGCGCTGCGCCGTCTGCACGTCGACCAGGCGCGTGTACTCCTTGAAGATGGCGTACTGCCCCGTGCGGGTCGCGTGCTGCAGTGTGAACACCGTTTCCGGGTTGAAGAGATGGTGCTCGCCGTCACGGCGCCACTGATATTCGCCGCCCGACTCGAGTCCGGCGGCTCCGACAGGCCGATCGGGGAACGCGCGCTGGTGCCGCAACTGCACCTCGCGGGCGACTTCCTCGAGGCCGATCCCGCCGATGCGGGACGCCGTGGAGGTGAAGTAACGGTCCACGACACGGCGGTCCAGCCCGACCGCCTCGAAGATCTGCGCGCCGCAGTAGCTCTGGAGCGTCGAGATCCCCATCTTGGACATGACTTTCAGGATGCCCTTGTTGAGCGCCCGGATGTAATTGCTCACGGCGGTCGCGTGATCGATGCCGTTGAGGACCCCCTGGCGGATCATGTCGTCGAGCGTCTCGAAAGCGAGGTAGGGATTCACGACACCCGCGCCGTAGCCGAGCAGCAGCGCGACGTGGTGCACCTCGCGGGCGTCTCCCGATTCGATGATGAGGCCGCATCGCGTCCTCGTACCCTCCCGCACGAGGTGATGGTGGACCGCGGCGGTGGCAAGCAGGGACGGCACCGGTGCGAGCCCCCTCCCCGCGCCGCGGTCCGACAGGATGATCATCGTGCAGCCCTGCGCGACCGCCTCGCTGCTCCGGCGGCACAGATCCTGGAGGGCCGCCTCCAGGCCGTCCCCTCCGCCGGACGGCGCGAACAGCATCGACACGGTGGCCGTTCGGAAGCCCGGATGCTCGACGTGCCGCAGCTTCGCGACCTGGTCGTTGTCCAGGACCGGATAGCGGATGCCGATCTGCCGGCACGACTCGGGTTCCGGCATCAGCAGGTTCCGCTCCGGGCCGACGGTGGACGCCATCGACGTCACGAGCTTCTCGCGGATCGCGTCGAGCGGCGGGTTCGTGACCTGCGCGAAGAGCTGCTTGAAATAGTCGTAGAGCAGCCGCGGCTTGTTGGACAGCACCGCCAGGGGAGTATCGGTGCCCATCGACCCGATCGGCTCCTCGCCCCGCGATGCCATCGGGGCGAGCAGCACGCGGACGTCTTCCTCCGTGTAGCCGAACGCGCGCTGGCGCTCGAGCACGGTCTCGTGGCCCGGCGGAGGCACGTGAGGCGCGTCGTGCAGGTCCTCGATCCGGACCAGGTTGGCGGCCAGCCACTCGGCGTACGGCTGCTGCCGCGCCAGCCCGGTCTTGATCTCCCGGTCATCGACGATCCGCCCCGCGGCCGTGTCGATCAGGAAGATGCGGCCCGGGTGCAGGCGCTCCTTGAGGAGGATGTCGCCCGGCGGGATGTCGAGCGCGCCGGCCTCCGAGGCCATCACGACCAGGCCGTCGGCGGTGACGCAGTAGCGCGACGGGCGCAGGCCGTTGCGATCGAGGACCGCGCCGATGATCGATCCGTCGGTGAAGGCGAGCGCGGCCGGGCCATCCCACGGCTCCATCAGCGACGAGTGATATTGATAGAAGGCGCGCAGTTCCTCCGGCATCGCGTGGTCGTGTTCCCAGGGCTCGGGGATCATCATCAGCAGCGCGTGCGGCAGCGACCGGCCCGCCATGACCAGCAGCTCGAGCACGTTGTCGAATATCGCCGTGTCGCTTCCGCCCTCCACGATGATCGGCAGGATCTTCCGGAGATCCTCCCCGAGCAGGCCGGAGGCGCACAGCGCCTCGCGCGCCCGCATCCAGTTGATGTTGCCGCGCAGCGTGTTGATCTCCCCGTTGTGTGCCACGTAGCGGTAGGGGTGCGCCAGCGGCCAGGACGGGAACGTATTGGTGCTGAACCGCTGGTGGACGAGCGCCAGGGCCGATTCGAGGTCCGGATCCGCCAGATCCGGGAAGAACGGACCGAGCTGTTCGGCGGTGAGCATCCCCTTGTAGATGAGCGTCCTGGAGGAGAGGCTGCACACGTAGGCGCGCGCGCGGTCGCGTTCCGCAAGGTCCAGGCGGCCTGCGGCGTGCTCCACCCGCTTGCGGATGACATAGAGCTTCCGCTCGAACCGCGCGGCGGCTTCGGCCGGATCGAGAGCCTGCAGTCGGTCGCCGCGTCCCACGAAGATCTGCCGGAAGCGGGGAGCGGCCTCGCGCGCGCGCGGCCCGGCCATCTGGAGGTCGACCGGCACCTCGCGCCAGCCGAGCACGCGCTGGCCCTCCCCGGCGATGACCTCTTCGAACAGCCGCACGATCGCCGCGCCGCTGGCCGCGTTGGTCGGCAGGAACACGAGGCCTGCGGCGTACTCGCCGGGCGGAGGCAGGGCGATGCCGGATGCGCGGCAGGCGCGCCGCAGAAAGCGATCCGGCGTCTGCACGAGGATGCCGGCGCCGTCGCCGGTGTCCGCCTCGGCGCCGCAGGCGCCGCGGTGCTGCAGGTTGCGGATCAGTTCGAGCGCCCGCTCGACGATCGCGTGGGATCGGCGCCCGCGGATGTCCGCCACGAAGCCCACGCCGCAGGCGTCATGCTCGTCGCGTGGATGGTAAAGGCCCTGGGCTGGCGGGAGGTCCGCATTCAACATCATGTGAATGCTTCACAGGTATCCACGATCTCGCGCCGCTGGAGAAATATCGATTTCGAATGGGAGCCATGATCGAGCGGAATAGCCGCCGAAAATCGCGGCGTTCCCGCCAGCCATTCGTGCGTGTGCTGGGAGCCATGCACAATTTGTATGCTCTTAGGGGTATGACGAACGGCGCCCCCCTCCGGAGGGTAAACGTCGTGCCCACGCGATTCGCGCCCCGCGTGTAGTAGCTACCCCGCAGAGCCGGAGGGAGCGCGAGGGGCGACGGCTAAGGAAGGACGAACGGAGCTGAACGGATTTAGCGGCCCACGGCGACGCGCAGAAACTCAAACGCAGCAGTTTCGCCGCTCGGCGTCTGCACGCGAAACACGACTGAGTCGAGGATGCGAGACGTCCGCAGCACTCGCGGAAAGCGCGCAGCCGCCACGACCGTCCCATTCTGTGGGACAACGAACGACGCATTGACACGTCCGGGGACGCTGACGTCCTGCAGCGTGAGTGATTCCGCTGCCGTCCTCGCCCCGAGTACCCCGACCGAAGTACCCGGGAGCACGGCCAGGCGGCCGGTTGGTCCCGTCCACGTCAGATCGGCGATGCACAGCACGTCGAGGTTGAAGGCCTGGCAATTCCTGAGTGTAAGGTTCACGCCAGCCGTGGACTGTGTCCTGCTCATTTCGTCCCCACGTTCGGGTTTCCCGTCGGCGCCAAGCCGAAATGTGACGCTGCTGCCCGCGCGAGCCGCGCCGGTCAGCGTGTGCAACACCCGAACGTTCAACGCGACATGGTCCCGCGCGTAGAAGAGCGATCCAACAATGACGTATTCGGCACCGCTTAACCCACGGAAGCGCGCCGCGAACTTCGGATCGACCACCTGCTCTTCCTCATCGCCCAAGCGCAGTTCTTCGAGGATGGAGTCGATCCGTGAACGCTCGACCACCTGAAACCGTCCCGTCTCAATGAGCTGTGTGCTCAGCGTGTCCGCAAGAAATCGTCCGAATTCGTCCGTCCGACCGCCGTCGTTCCGAAACGCCAGCACCGCCAACGTCGCACCGGAGGGCAGCCGCGAGTCCGCGAGTCGTTCCGCGACTGTGCGAAGCCCAGTAGGGACGCTGACCTGCGCGCGAGCCGCGCCGGGGGCAACAGCCAGAACCAGAATGAGGCCCGAGAATATCGACCAAGAGGCACGCACGTCATCGTCCTTTCGTCAGCATCACGGTGATCGCTGAAGCAATCCGGTCGCGCAGGTCATCGAGAGCCTTGTGCTGAGCGCCGGTGGCTGAACCACCCGGAGCGGATGCCCGGATGTCAGCGGTTCTCGTGCTGCGGTCCGTGCGGTGCCACGTGACGGTTGCCGTCGCGGTCGCAGCGAAGTGCCCGCGGTGCTGACGGCTTTCCGTTGCACGCACATCGGACCGCAGGGCCATCACGCCCTCTGAGTACTCCGCAGCCGCGGCACTCGCGCTGTCACAATTGTGAATGTTAAAGACGTCCAGTCGACCGTGGCGCAGTGTCTGTTCGGCGATAGCCGCCGCGCTCGCCGCGGCATCCGCACTACCCTCTGCGCAGAGGCCAATTCCGTGGCGCGTCGCTGGGGACGAACGCGGTGTCGTTCTCACGGGAGGCAGGGGCGGTTCGCCGTGGTCAGCCACCTGGGTAGGCTGATCGGTCGGCCCTGTTGTCGTCGGTCCCGTCCGCTGTTGCTCGATTCCGGTCCGGAGTTCGGCGATTAGGTTCCGGAACTGCTCGTCTCGGGCAGCGATGGTGCGGATGCGTTCTAGAATCGCCGCGTCATCCGGAGCGGGCCCGCCGGCCTCGACGAGCCGCCGCCAGTCCTCCAGGACTTGGCGGCTCTCCTTGTCCACGACCTGTCTCTGGATGGCTACGATGCCGTCGATCAGCGAGGCACGAGGCGGGTCGACCTTTTCGGACATGAGGCGGTCAATCCGTTGTTGCGCAATCCGCAACGCTGAGGCGGTCGCGGGGAAGTGAGTGACGACGCCGAAGGCGGCGATTAGCGCGCCAACGAGAATTCTCAGCGAGACGGCATGGCTCGGCATGCGGCGGGCAAGGTACTCCGAGAACAAGGCGAACGCCCCGGCTGCAAGGAACGGCTTTACCACCCACTCCCAGGCTCCATCCCGTTGGCCTAGGACCGCCCACCACAGGAAGAGACCCGCCCAACCGACGACTGTCCACCACCGAATGAACATAGGTCCTCGTCAATAGCTCGTTACGTGATAACGGCCGTGGTTCTCGCGGATGAACACGTTGACGCGTTGCTCCTGCCCGCCATATAGGTACATGTAAGCGGTGTACGGGTCGACGACGGCGCGCGTGTTTTCGCAGACGGTTTCGAATAGCGCCCCGCTGCGCCTCACCGCTTTGAACCAGTCATCGACGTCTCTCTTCATGCGCTGGCGGCCGAGGGTTTTGCTTCCATCCAACGCTCGTTTCAGTAAGTCGACGCGCGTCTTCAGCTCGGACTCCGTTGGGGTGCCTGCGAGGAAGGTCGCGTGAAGGGCGGCGCCAGGGCCCCAGCGTTCGATATCGGCCGTCCAGACCGGAGCGGTTGAACGCTCCGTCACTCCCGCGCAAATGTTGCCGCCGAACACAAGCTGTGTGGAACCGTTCCCGAAAGCACGCGTCTTCCACACCTTGCGCTCACTCGCACCGAGTACACCGCCGCGCCTGTGATCAATCCAGATTTCGACGGGCGACAAAGTGGCGTTGGTGATTTCGATCGTGACGGGAGTGCCGATTGTGATCTTGGGGATATTGAGCTGGATCTGGCCCGGATCACGCGAAGCGCATACTAACGCCAGCAGAGCGAGAGTGCCCATTGGTGGGTCCTCGTGCGCCGCATAATATACCGCAACGCCAAAGGGGTTCTCGTGAGCATGTGAGGTGGGCGCGGACGTACTGGTAGAGCGCTAACTCCGCTTCACAGTAAGCGACGCGGGGTGAGTCACCGCGACATCCCTGGGCAGCGCATCAGCAGCGTCTGCACTCACATCAGCCGCTGCCAGGTTAACGCTCGGACGCGCGGCAGGCCTACGCCCAGACGGGCGTGGGCGCCCCGAAGTTCCACGCGGCTCTTCTCCAACGGAAACCCACGTCAATCGCCGGTGCCGAAAGTCTCTGAATACGGCGCAGCGGGGAAGGCGGCCAATTTGTGTCAGTTCACGCCTGGCGCGCAAGGAATCCGCCCCGAACGAGCGCGGATCCGCCCGCAACGCTTCTACCAACCGTATCCGCAAGCCGCTATCCAACGGAGTTGCTGAAGGAGAAAATTCTCAGCGACCAACTCTCCTTCTGCCGTTGGCAATCGTAGACGACGAGGTCGTTGATATCGCTCTCGTCGTGACCCGGAACCCCTCAGGGTCATATCAGGGACGAACAGTTCTTCCTTTGGATTGGGCATACCAGAATGCCCGACTTGTGTGCCGGCCCGATAGCGATTGGCTGGTGCCGGCCTTCATCAAGGACGTGGACACAGTAAGTGAACCAGACGAGGAGGAGGCGGCAAGCGGGGCAGTTACCGTACCATAACTGAATTAGGAGTCCTGCGATGGGGACCCTCACGGGTGGTCGCCGAAAGCTCGCACGAGGCTAATCGCCGCCGCCGCTATCCCTGGATCATTCATGAGGCGGGCGGATTCAACCTGACTGCGAAGAGGGCGCCAGCCGTCCGAATCACTGCGTTGACCGTCGCCCGTTAGCCCGCTCGGAGCAGATGCCGCCGTGGACGATGTCCGCGGGACACGGCGCGCGTTGCGAATCCATCCGGCTGAAGTACGTTCGATCAGTACGTTCGCAATGCGTCGACGCTCGACTACACGCGACAAACGCGGCAGGGAACGGCCGATTCCGGTGACCGGCACCGTCGCTCCGCGCCAACGCATCCTACGCCACGTCTTTGCCGATGTGTTGCGCGAGAACCTCGTTGATCAGCGTCTGGTAGCCTACATGCCGGCGGCGCGCCTCTTTGCGAAACTGATCGAGCACGTCCGGATCGACACGAATCGCGATCAACTGGCGGGGTTCGTCACCGAACGGAGGCCGCCCAACACGTCGCATCGCCCGGAGCTGCTCGGGCGACGACTCGGAAATGTCGGAGTAGTCAATCCTTCGCGCCGTACGCCGCGCGTTCGCGGCGGCTCGCCCGCCGCGGGCTGATCCGGATCGTTTTTGCATCGGTGCTTCTCCTGAAGGTGTAGGCGACTATCAGCACGCGGCCGTCGGCAGCTCGGCCCAGGCGTCGAAATCGTGCTTCGGCCCTCGAGTGCTGCACATCTGGGCCGTCCAGGGCTTTGGCATCGAGAAATACGGTTACGGCATCGTCAAACGACACGCCGTGCTTCGCCGCGTTGGCCTCGGCCTTCCGCAGGTCCCACTCGAACACCTATTTAGTATATACAGAATGTCGCCGGCATGCTGGGCGTGATGGGCCGGGCGCTCGTCGGCCATGCCACACGCCAGATCTCGCAAGCGCAAGAAGGCTCCCAAACGCGTGCTCGCCCTGCGAAGCCGACGCCGCAGGCGTCATGCTCGTCGCGTGGATGGTAAAGGCCCTGGGCCGTCATCGCGCCCGAGGCGGACGTCGAGCCGCGTCACGTCAAATCCGGCGCGCGCGGCGTCGAGGGCTCGGTCGCCCGCCCCTGAACCCCCCGTCAGACCCACGAGCGATGGCATTCCTCTTGGAGTTGCGTGTCGCAGCCGCATCGACAAAAAGGGGGCCACATGCTCCGGCAGGACTCTGCGTCGCGCGCCCCGTCGCCGCAAACGCCGCCCGCGCCAAGGCGGATGGTTGGCGTGCGCGGGCGCGACCGGCGGGTGGCCCTCGCCGATTTCCTCGCGTATCTGGCCGGCGGCCTTCGCCCCAGCGACGACCCGCGCGAGCTGCGAAGGCGATTCGAAGAGGGGCTGCGCCGGCTCATGCCATTCCGCATGCTGCTGCTGCGCGACAGCCGGCACGACCATCCGCATCCGGCCACCGCCCTCGACCGCATCGTCCTCGAGGTCCCCGGGTTCCGCCCGGACACCAGCGTCATCGAGGCCCTGATCGAGCCTGGCGCGACGCTGGACGGCTGGGACCATGACCTCCTGCAGACCGTGCGGTACGTGGCGGCGTTGGTGACGGAGGTCGAACGCTGCCGCGCGCTCCTGCCCGGCCGACGGGCGCGGGAGGACGAATCGCCGCCGCTGATTGGGTCCAGCGCCGCGATCCGGACGCTTCGGGAGCGGATCGACCGCGTGGCTGCCACCGATTTCACCGTGCTGATCGAAGGTGAGAGCGGTGCGGGCAAGGAACTCGTCGCGCGCCATATCCACGACATGAGCCCGCGGCACCGCGGGCCGTTCGTCGCGGTGAACTGCGCCGCCATCGTCGACTCGCTGCTCGAGGCCGAGCTGTTCGGGATCGAAGACCGCACCGCGACGGGCGTCCGCGGCCGCCGCGGCAAGTTCGAGCTGGCCGACGAAGGCACGCTCTTCCTCGACGAGGTGTCCGATCTCTCACCGTCGGCGCAGGCGAAGCTGCTCAGGGCCATCCAGGATCTCGCCGTCGAGCGCGTCGGCGGACAAGGCGCCCGCCGCATCGACACGCGCATCGTCGTGGCCACGAACCGCAGCCTCCTGGAACTGGTCGAAAAGGGGCGTTTCCGGGTCGACCTTTACTACCGTTTGAATGGCGTGGAGATCCACGTGCCCCCATTACGGCAGCGGCGCGAGGACATCCCCGAGCTGGCCACGTTCTTCCTGGAGAGGCACAAGCTCGTACGCCGGCTCAAGCTCACCGCCCCGGCCCTCGACGCGCTGATCGCGTTCGACTGGCCCGGGAATGTCCGCGAGTTGGAGCGCGTGGTAGAGCGAGCGGTCGCGCTCGCGCGCACCGACGAGATCCGCCTGGACGATCTGCCGACGCTCATCGCGCGCGGATACGTGGAGGCGCTGATGCCCTCGCTCGCGCGCGACGAGACGCTCCGGATGTGGAGCAGCCGTTACGCCCGGCTGGTGCTGGAGCGCCACAACCACAACAAGCGGAAGGCGTGCCGCGCGCTTGGCATCAGCTACCACACGCTGCGATCGCACCTGCGGTATCGCCCGCGCGGACAATCGCTGGTGGCCGAGTCGCAGCCGGGCGACGAGACCGAACGGGAAGACGAGAGGGAAGAGGACGGGGAAGGGGGCCAGGTCTGAAGGCAAGAGCGTCCCCGGTGCCAGGGAAGTTCGAGCGGCGAGGCAGGGCGGCTGGTGTCAGCCGGGAGGTCCGCGCCACTCCTGACGCGCCCGATCCGGGCGCTCGGACGACACGTCCGAAGGAGTCGGTATGAAGCAATCGTGGAACCGCAGCGTGAGCACCCCGACCGCGCGGCGCATCGGCGCCGCGGTAGCCGCCGGTGCTCTTCTCGCTGGCGGCGCGGTGTGGAGCGCCACACCCGGTGCGAGCCAGGCCGTCGTCACGCCGCCCGTCCAGGAGGACAGCGCGGTACGGACGCTGCCTGTCGACGCGCAGGCGAGCGCGGGGCGCAGGGGCAGCACGTACTACTGGCTCGAGAGCCAGTCGTCACGGGTCACCTCACGATACGACGACGGCACGGTCGTCGTCGGAGAGCGTGGCACGGACGGTGCCCTGCACGCAAAGATCACCGACGGCAGTGGCAACGAGCTGGGTTGGCTCGACGTGGCGGACACGCTCCGATACACTGCCGCCGCCGGGGAATCGCTCCGGGCGATCGTTCGCGCCGACATTCGCCCGACGCTCGAGTGGACGAACCGGCAGGCCTACAGCCTTCTGAAGGACGGAATCGAGAATCTCTCGTGGAAAGATGGGCTCATCCGGTCCGGCAACCGCGACCTCCGGCCGCGTGTCCTTGAAACCGAGTGGATCGGCGGTCTCACCGTCAGGACCGAACGTCGAGCCAACGCGCGCGACGCCGGGCCGGCGGGCCGCGTGTTCACCGGTGAGGCGTTGTCGGCTCGCCTGACGAGAGACGGCGCGGAGCTTGGCGCGAGCGACTGGTACGCGCAGTCGGGCGTGTTCCGGTGGAGCATTCCCAGCCTGCGGCTGTTCGGTTCCGTGGAGCCGAAGCATTTGGAGCGGTATGGGGGATGGCCGTTTGCTCCGGATGGGGAGTGGCTGAACCTCCAGTTGCTCGCCTTCTACCATTTCAAGAGCCTGATTGACGCGAAGGGGTTCGTGGCGTCGAACGTGAAAGGCTGCGGGCAGCAGCCGTCGATGGCGGCCCGGCTCGCCAACGCGCTCGTGCCGAGGCTGCAGGCCAACGAGGAGGGGTGCGACAACCTGCACTGGCTGGATGGCTCCATCTACCGGTTCTGCTGCGACATTCACGACCGGTGCTACGAGAAATCCGGGTGCACCTCGAGTTCGTGGTGGCAGTTCTGGACGAGCTGGAGGTGCACCACCTGCAACACCTGGGCGATCTGGTGCTTCGCGACGGGCGGGTGCCTGTCGGTGGGCGGGTTGTCCTGTGCGTGAGGAGTGAAGTATGGCGCTGATTGCGATTGGGCTGGGTGCCGCAACATTCATCGCGGCGCACCTTATCGAGGCCGCGACGTGGAACTGGTTCAGCGGCGCGCACGCGCCCTGGTTCTTGAACTCGGGCCGTGCGGTGGCGTTCACCGCCGCGTGCTTCTTCACGGCCGGTGCGCTGACGGGCGCGGCCGGCACCCGCGGCGGCGCCATCCGCCTGGGCGTGCTGATCGGATTGGGCGGCGCCATCGCCGCCGCGTTCGTGCTGTTCTGGCGGGTTGGGGCAGGCACGCTGTTCCCGATCGCGATCGCCGTGGGCGCGCTGGTGCTGATCGCCAGTAGTGCCGCCGGTGTCAGCGCGGCGCGGGCCCTCAGGCGCGCGGCTGCGCGCTGATCGTCACGGGCGCCGGCAGCAAGTGGCTGGAGGCGCCCGACAGCGCTTGACCCACCTGTCCCCGCATAGTACGTTTGAATCGGTTTCCCTCCTTATCCGACATGACAGAGTCCGCCACGAGTACCCTCAAGCAAACGCCTCTGAACCGCGTGCATCGCGCCCTTGGCGCCCGGATGGTCGAATTCGGCGGCTGGGACATGCCCGTCGAATATTCCGGCATCGTCGACGAGCATCTGGCCGTGCGCACGCGCGCCGGGCTGTTCGATGTCAGCCACATGGGGCAGATCGAGATCGCGGGCGCCGATGCGCTGGCGGCCGTGAACCGCATCTCGTCGAACGACGCGGCGAAGCTCGCTGTCGGCCAGGCACACTACGCCGCGCTGATGACGCCGAAGGGCGCGTTCGTCGACGACATGCTCGTCTACCGCTTCTCGGACGTGCACTTCCTGCTGGTGGTCAACGCGGGCAACATCGAGAAGGACTGTGCCTGGATCGCCGGGCAGGTCAAAGGCTTCGCGGATGCGGTCGCGGTGAATACGAGCGCGCGGTACGCGCTCATTGCGGTGCAAGGGCCCGGCGCCGTCGCGATCGTCCAGTCGCTGACGAGCGTGGATCTTTCCGCCATCAAGTACTATTGGTTCGCCACGGGGGAGGTCGCCGGTGTGCGCGCGACGTTGTCGCGCACCGGCTATACCGGGGAAGACGGGTTCGAGCTGTTCGTGCCGCCGGCGCAGGCCGAGCGCGCGTGGCAGGCGGTGCTCGACGCGGGAAAGCCCGCCGGACTGATTCCCTGCGGCCTCGGCGCGCGCGATACCCTCCGGCTCGAAGCCGCGATGCGGTTGTACGGCAACGAGATCGATGAAACCACGACGGTGCTCGAAGCCGACCTCGGATGGATCGTGGGCTGGAAGAAGACGGACTTCGTGGGTGCCGACGTGCTCCGCCGGCAGAGAGCCGAAGGCGTCACGCGGAAGCTCGTGGGCTTCGAGGTGCTCGATCGCGGCATCGCCCGCCACGGGCACGACGTGTTTGTCGCGGGAGAGAAGGCCGGCTACGTGACGAGCGGCACGCAGACGCCGTTCCTCAAGAAAGCCATCGGCATGGCGTACGTGCCGGTCGCGAGCGCCGCGTCCGACACCGCGATTGAGATCGATGTTCGCGGGCGGCGCCTGCGCGCCCGCGTCGTCCCGCTTCCTTTTTACAAGAGAGCGAGAAGCTAAACGCCGCGAGCGTGGGGTGGACAAAAGCTATGTATCCTGCCGACCTGAAATACACGAAAGACCATGAATGGATCCGCATTTCAGGCAACGAGGCGCACGTCGGCATCACCGACTACGCGCAGAAGCAGCTGGGCGACGTCGTCTTCGTCGAGCTGCCGGAAGTGGGCCGCCGCGTGAAGCAGGGCGAGGTCTTTGGCACCATTGAATCGGTGAAGGCGGTGTCAGAGCTGTTCAGCCCGGTGGGCGGCGAAATCGTGGAAGTCAACAACGCGCTGGCCGATCACCCGGAAAAGGTCAACTCGGACCCGCACGCCACCTGGATGGTTCGCCTGCGCATCGATAACCCGTCGGATGCTTCGGCCCTGCTCGACAGCGCGGCCTACTCAGACTTTGTGAAGTGACCTCTCCTGATTCGTTCCAGAACCGCCATATCGGACCCCGGCCGGCGTATCGCGACGCCATGCTCCAGGCGATCGGCGTTGCGTCGCTCGACGCCCTCATCGACGAAACGATCCCGGCATCGATTCGACTTCGCGAGCCGCTCCGGCTGCCGCCCGCGGAAAGCGAGCACGGTTACCTCCAGCGGCTGAGAGGCATCGCGGTGAAGAACCGCGTGTTCCGCTCGTACATCGGCATGGGTTACTACGACTGCGTCACGCCGGCGGTCATTCTGCGGAATGTCCTGGAGAACCCCGGCTGGTACACGCCGTACACCCCCTACCAAGCCGAGATCGCGCAGGGGCGCCTCGAGTCCCTCCTCAACTTCCAGACGATGGTGTCGGACCTGACGGGGATGGCGATCTCGACGGCATCGCTGCTGGACGAGGCGACGGCGGCCGCCGAAGCGATGGCGATGCTGCACCGGGCGCAGCCGCGCGGGTCGTCCCGCAACGTGTTTCTCGTGTCCTCGAGGACGTTTCCGCAGACGATCGCCGTCCTGAAGGGACGCGCCGAGCCGATCGGCATCGAGGTGCGGACGGTCGATCCCGCGCGCGCGACGTTCGATGAGTCTGCGTTCGGCGTGCTGCTGCAGTACCCCGACGCCGACGGGAATGTGGAGGACCTGCGCGGCATCATCGTCCGCGCGCACGCGGCCGGCGTGCACGTGGCGGTGGCGACCGACCTGCTCGCGCTCGTGCTGCTGACGCCGCCGGGCGAAATGGGTGCCGACGTCGTGGTGGGGAACTCGCAGCGCTTTGGCGTGCCGATGGGCTACGGCGGGCCGCACGCGGCCTTCTTCGCAACGAAAGAGCAGTTCGCACGGCAGGCGCCGGGCCGGATCATCGGCGTGTCGATCGACGCGCACGGCAACCGCGCGCTGCGCATGGCGCTTCAGACGCGCGAGCAGCACATCCGCCGCGAGAAGGCGACCTCGAACATCTGCACCGCGCAGGCACTGCTGGCGAATATCGCCGCGATGTACGGCGTCTATCACGGCCCCGACGGCCTCAAGGCGATTGCCCGGCGCGTGCACCACCTCACGCGGCTGCTCGATCGAGAGCTTCGAAATCTCGGCTGCAGCCAGTCGAACCGCGCATACTTCGACACGCTCTGCCTCACGGTGCCGCGCGACCGCTCGGCGCGCATCAGGACGGCGGCCCTCGAGGCGGGCATGAACTTCCGGTACTCCGACGACGGGCGGATCGGGGTGTCGCTCGACGAGACGACGACGCTGCAGGACGTGTCGGACATCGTCCGTGCCTTCGCGTCGGCGCTGGGCACGCCGGCCCACAGCGTGGATGCCGCAGGCATCCCGCCGGAGGACGCCGGCCTGCCGGCGGCGCTCGCGCGCACCTCGGCGTTCATGACGCACCCGGTGTTCAACGCGCACCACTCCGAGACCGCGATGATGCGTTACATCCGCGGCCTCGAGCGGCGCGACGTCGGGCTCGACACGTCGATGATCCCGCTGGGCTCCTGCACGATGAAGCTCAACGCCGCGGCAGAGATGCTGCCGATCACCTGGCCGGAGTTCGCCGGGCTGCACCCGTTCGCGCCGCTCGACCAGGCACACGCCTACCACCAGGTCTTTACGGAACTCGAGGCGGCGCTGTCTGAAATCACCGGCTTTCCCGCGGTGTCGCTGCAGCCCAATTCCGGCGCGCAAGGGGAGTTGTCCGGCCTGCTCGTCATTCGCGCGTATCATCGCGACCGCGGCGACGGGTCGCGCGACGTGGTGCTGATCCCGTCATCCGCCCACGGCACGAACCCCGCGAGCGCCACGATGGCCGGCATGCGGGTGGTCGTCGTGGCGAGCACGCGCGAAGGGCACATCGACGTCGAGGACCTCCGGAAGCGATCCGAAGAGCACAAGGACCGGCTGGCCGCGCTGATGGTCACCTATCCGTCAACCCACGGCGTGTTCGAGGAGCGGATCAGGGAGATCTGCGACATCGTGCACGCCAACGGCGGACAGGTCTACATGGATGGCGCCAACATGAACGCACAGGTCGGGCTGACGAGCCCGGCCGCGATTGGCGCCGACGTGTGCCATTTGAATCTGCACAAGACGTTTGCCATCCCGCACGGCGGCGGTGGCCCCGGCATGGGTCCAATTGCGTGTGCGGCGCACCTCGCGCCGTACCTGCCCGGCCATCCTGTCGTGAACGAGGTGAATCGCGGCAAGTCGATTCTCCCGATCGCGGCGGCCCCGTGGGGCAGCGCCGACATCCTGCTGATTTCGTACGGCTACATCCGCATGCTCGGCGCGGAGGGGATGACCGAGGCCACGCGCTACGCCATCCTGAACGCGAACTACATCAAGGCGCGGCTCGATGGGCACTACGGTGTGCTCTACGCGAACGAGAAAGGGCGGGTGGCGCACGAGATGATCTTCGATCTGCGCCCGTTCAAGATGGGGCAGGGGCCCACGGTCGGCGAGCTCGATGTGGCGAAGCGGCTGATGGACTACGGGTTCCACGCCCCCACCGTATCGTTCCCCGTGCCCGGGACGATGATGGTCGAGCCGACCGAGAGCGAGCCGAAGGAAGAACTGGATCGGTTCTGCGACGCGCTGGTCGCGATCCGCCGTGAAATCCAGGCGGTCCTGGACGGGAAGGTCGATCCCAAGGACAACGTGCTCAAGAACGCGCCCCACACCGCGGCGGAAGCCACCTCGGACGACTGGAGCCACCCCTACTCGCGCGAGCAGGCGGTGTTCCCGCTGCCGTGGGTGCGCGCGAAGAAGATCTGGCCGGTTGTCGGCCGGATCGACAATCCGTACGGCGACCGGAACCTGATGTGTACGTGCCCGCCGGTCGAGGCCTTCGCGGAAGTGTAGCCAATCGTGTAGCCGCCGGGCTTTAGCCCGGCGGTGGCGCTATTTCAACACCGCGATCGCAATCAACACCACAATCAGCGCGGCGATGACCAGCAGCACGCGCCGGCGCCGGGCCTCGGCGAGCCGAAGCTCGGCGATGTTCACCCACAGCGCCTTCTGCAGGTTCATGTCAGTCGCCGGGCGCCGCGCGCGCTGGCCGGCATCGGCGGGCGTGACCGGCCCGATGAACCGGTAGCCGCGCCGGGGCACCGTCTTCACGTACGCCGGCCGGTCCGCATCGTCTCCGAGCGCTTCGCGGACTTGCCTGACCGTGAAGTGCAGGCTCTGGTCGAAGTCGACATGGACCCCTTCGGGCCAGAGCTCGCGCCGGATTTCCTCGCGCTCCACGAGCCTGCCGGGGTTGCTGGCCAGCAGCAGGAGCAGCCTGAACGGCTGGGGGGCGAGCTTGACGGGCGCACCGTTCTTCCGGAGCTCTCCGGCGACCGTGTCGATCTCGAACTCCCCGAACTGAATCGGCTGCTGCAACGGCTGCTCCCGGCAACGCCTCGGGCGTCAGAAAACGCTCGGCGTTCCCTCGGTGTTTTCTCGCGGTTCGCTCACGGCGGATCCGCCGCTTCGCGCGTAATGTCGTAGCGGAGGAACCCGATGATCCTGTTTCATGCGCCCCACTCTGACGGCAAGTACGTCCGCGGCCCCCGAGGGCTTCCGCCCTGGCTCGAGAGCGACGTGGACGACGCCTCCCAGACCGACGCTCCCGTGCTCATCACGGGAGATGCGGACACCGCCGCGTGGATCGCGCGGCTGATCTACCTGAGGATGGCCCACTGTGACGGCCCTTTCAGGGTGCTGGATGCGGCGGACACGGAGACTTCGTTCGGCGATCGCCTGAACCGGATCCTCCGCGACGCCGCACGAAGCGGAGCCCGTGGCGTGCTGTTCCTGCGCGAACTCGCGGCGGCGGGCCCGGCCGTCCAGGCGGAGCTGAACTGCTGGTTGGGCCGTCCGCCCGGCACCGGCGGCGCCGCGCCGCGGCTGATCGCGTCGACGACGTTGCCGCTCGAGGACCTGACCGAAGCCGGCGGGTTCGATCGGGCGCTGTACCGCCGCATCGCCCGGTGTCAGATCCGGACCCACGGCGCCGGCGACGGCACGGCGGGCTGAGTCAGCGCGGCGACGCGGAGGCCACGGTGCTCCTTGCCATCTTGCGGAAGGTGGCGAGGAGTGTCTTCGTGATCGGTCCCGGCTTCCCGGTCCCGATCGTCTGGTCGTCGATCGCCACCACCGGTGTCAGCTCGCGCGTCGTGCCGGTGATGAACGCTTCGTCGGCCTGGACCACGTGTTCTTCGCGGATCGCGGCTTCAACGACCGGGATGCCGGCCTCGCGCCCGACCTCGAAGACGAACTCCCGCGTGATCCCCGCCAGCAGCCCGGCGTCGAGCGGCGGCGTCAGCGCGCGCCCGTCCTTGACGATGAAGACGTTGGACTGCGAGCATTCGGCGATTTCGCCGCGATGGTTCTTGAGGAGCGCCTCCTCCGAGCCTTTGCGCATCGCTTCCTGCATCGCGAGGGCGTTGTTCAGCAGATTGTTCGACTTGATGCGCGGGTTGACCGTGGAGGGGTGGTTGCGCATCACGGACACGAATGAGATGCGGATGCCTTTCTCGAATTTATCCGCCGCCGGCTCGGGAAAGTTCTTCACGACCAGCACGAGCGTCGGTTCCGGGGCCATCCTCGGGTCGTAGGAGAAGTCCCCCACCCCCCGGGTGAGCAGGATACGGATGTATCCCTCCCGCAATCCCGGCACGGCGGCCATCGTGTCTTCGATCCGCCGCAGCATTTCGGCATCATCGACCGGGACGGCCACGTAGATGCCCGCGGCCGAATCGCGCAGACGTCTCATGTGACGGTCGTACAGAAACGGGACTTTGTCGTACGTCCGGAGGGTCTCGTACACCCCGTATCCGAACAGGTACCCGTGGTCGAGCGGCGAAATGGCCGCGTTGTGCGCGTCGGTCACGCGCCCGTTGATGTTCACGGCAGCCGTGATCATGAGTGCTCCTATACGCGCTATTATTGCTCACGTCATGCGCATCCTCAACGCGCAGCAAATGCGCGAAGCCGACCGCCGGACGATCGAGGAAATCGGGATTCCCTCGCTCGTGCTGATGGAGAACGCCGGCCGCCAGGTCGTGGCCGCCATGGAGGCCTCGTTCGACGAGCTGCACGCAAGCCGGGTCGCGGTGCTGTGCGGGCGGGGCAGCAACGGGGGAGACGGGTTCGTCGTGGCGCGGACGCTCAACCTGCGCGGCATCGAGGCGACCGTGTTCCTGCTGGGCGACGTGGCCGATGTGCGCGGTGACGCGCGGACCAATCTCGAGATTCTTGGGCGGCTGGGCATCACGGTGGTCGAGGTGCCGGACGCGCAGGCGTGGGAGCTGCATTTCTCCGAGATTTCGGCGTACGACCTGATCGTCGACGCGCTCTTCGGGACCGGCTTTCGGGGCCCGTTGAGCGGGCTGATGGAGACGGTCGTCGCCGACGTCAACGGAACGGCCATCCCGGTCGTAGCAATCGATCTGCCCACCGGACTGTCGGCCGATCTGGCCGACGTCGAGGGGGAAGCGATCCAGGCGTCGATGACGGTGACGCTCGCGGCGCCGAAGGTCCCGCTGGTGCTGCCGCCCGCCGAGACCCACGCCGGGGACCTCGTGATTGCCGACATCGGCATCCCCAGCCAGGTCATCGACGAGCTCGAAGGGCAGTGGCTCGAGCTGCTCACGCGCGAGGCGATGCGCGTGCTCGTGCAGCCCCGGACGCCGGACTCGCACAAGGGGGACTACGGGCGCGTCCTGGTGGTGGCAGGGTCGCTGGGGCGGACGGGGGCGTCGCACCTGGCGGCGAGCGGGGCGTTGCGCTCGGGCGCCGGGCTCGTGACCGTCGCCACGCCGCGCAGCTCCCTGCCGATCGTCGCCGCGCTCGGCGTGGAGTACATGACCGAGCCGCTTCCAGAGACGGCCTCCGGCGGGATCGATGCGGCGGCGCTGGACGCGGTGCTCGCCATGCGCGCCGACGTCATCGCGCTCGGGCCGGGCGTTGGCACCGATGCGGCGACGGTGCAGTTCGTGCGGGGACTGGT
>JACPDI010000035.1 GCA_016184105.1 Acidobacteriota bacterium | reverse complement strand
TCTTGAACCTCCCGTGCTGAACCTCCCGTCTTGAACCCCTCGTGCTGAACCCCTCGTGCTGAACCCCTCGTGCTGAACCCCTCGTGCTGAACCCCTCGTGTGGATATAATCGCGGCCTCGCGCAGGCTTTACTGTCATAACCATCACAGCAGGAGGAACTAATGCGCACGAGGATCCTCGCGGCGTCGTTGGTGGCAATCGTGCTCGCGGCCGTCCAGCCGTCGAGCGCGAGGTCGGATCTCTGGGGCTGGGAAACCGTGCAGGAGGAGGGCGCCGGCGCGCGCGGCACGGTCAGCCCGGACAGGATCCCGGCCGAACCGGCGAAGATCACCGCGATCAGAACACAGGTGGACGCGAAGATCGACGGGTACCACGCGCGGATGGTCGAGATGAACGACTCGATGTACCGCAATCCGGAGCCCGGGTTCCAGGAATTCACGTCGTCGAAGATGCTGGCCGACGACCTCGAGAAGCACGGCTTCCAGGTGGAATGGGGCGTCCCCGGGCTCGAGAAGGCCTGGCCCGAGTTCGACAAGCTGAAGAAGGTCGGTGGGCTGCCGGACGATTACAGCGGCGCACCGTACCTGCCCACCGCCTTCCGCGCGAAGTACAAGGGCAGGAGCGAGCATCCGGTCGTCGCCATCGTCGTGGAGTACGACGCGCTGCGGGCCGGGTTCCACGGCTGCCAGCACAACATGCAGGGCCCGACAGGGGTCGGCGCGGCCATCGCGCTCGCCGAAACGCTGGATCAGAACAAGATTCCGGGGAGCGTCTGGGTGATCGGCGCACCGGCGGAAGAAGTGGGGCCGCCGTCAAAAGCGGCCATGGCACGCGCCAATTACCTCGAGGGGGCGGACTTCGCGTTCCGCAGTCACGGCGCGGCCCGCTCGACCGGCAGCGCGCCCGGCGGCTATTCCGCCCGGCACATCATCCAGCACCGCTATACGTTCAAGGGCAAAGAGGCGCACGCCCAGCGGGCCTGGGGCAGCGATGCGAATGCGCTCAACGCGGCGCAGCTCTTCTTCCACGCCATCGACATGCTGCGCCAGCACTCCGAGCCGCAGTTCCGGTTCCACGGTGTCATCACCGACGGCGGCGCGGCGCCCAACGTCATCCCGCCGCAGGCGACGGCGCTCATGTGGGTGCGGCATCTGATGGACGAGACGCCGCAGGGCAGAATGAGCCCGGCCCAGGCCCGCGCGGCGATTGAGAAGAAGGTCGAGCAGATGAACAATGCGGCCAAGGGTGCCGCGCTTGCCACCGGCACGCAGGTGGAGATCGAGCGCTACGGCACCTACGTCCCGTCAGTCAGCGTCGGCGTGATGCACGATCTGCGGTTCCGGTACGCGGTGGAGTATGGCGGAGGGAACGTGCAGCACAGTCAGATGCCAGCCGCATGGGAGGAGACCGGCATGCTGACGGTGCAGGTGCCGGGCATCGGCGTCCATGTCGGCAACCCGAATATTCCGGAAGCCCCGGGTCACTCTCGCCAGAACGCAGACATCACGATCAGCCCTGCCGGTCATGAAAACCTCAAACTGACGGCAAAGACGATGGCGGCAACCGCGCTGCGCCTGATGACGGATCCGGAGATGGCCAAGAAGGTCAAGGACGAGCACGCGATGTGGGTCGCGAAGTACAACGCGACCGCGACGAGCAGCGGCCAGTAGGACTCAGGGGAGGGGCAGCACCCCTCCCCAATCCCTCGCGTCAACCGAGCGAGTAGAACAGATCCACAAACGATCGCACCGCTCCGTCGATCCCGGCCACCTTCGGGTTGGCCGACTCGATGACGAAGTACTCGTCCGGTGCGTGAGCGCCGCCGCCGTGGCCAAGCCCGAACTGGCCGGCGGGCAGATTCAACGGCGCGCCGGTGAACGTCACACCGGGCCATGATCCCGCAAGCCGCGGCCAGAGCAGCGGGTCGAGCCCGGATTTCTGGTACGTCGCCACCATCGCCTTGACGAGACGCGAGTCGGCCGGCGTCTCGGTCGGATCGTACCCGCCCGACATGTTCACCTCGATGTCCGCGAATCCATGGCGTGCGAGGTGCTGCTTGATCACGTCCAACGTTCCCGCGGCCGTCATGTCGGGCACGAGCCGCACGTCAACCTTCGCGAGCGCCCGGTGCGGCAGGATGGTCTTTCCGCCCGGTCCGGTGTAGCCGCCGACGAGCCCTTCGATGTTGATGGTGGGTTGCGACACCAGCCTCACGAGCGAGTCGTGCCAGGACTCATCTCCGATCCACCGCGACACGCCCAACGTCTTCCTGGCAACCGCCTCGTCGCGACGCGGAATCGCCGATTCCAGGATCTGGCGCTGTTGAGGCGTGAGCGGACGCACCTTGTCGAAGAAGCCCTCGACCGCCGGCGTGTGGCCGTCTCCCTTGATCAGGGTGTTGAGCGCCTGCACGAGGCGCCACACGGGACTGTCGACCTGCGCCGCGAGACTGGAGTGGATGTCCTTGGTCGGCCCTCGGCCCCACTTCTCTCCGGACGACACCAGCTCCAGTTCGATGACTCCCTTCGCTCCGAGGTTGACCTGGACAGAGCCGTCCGGATCCTGGTTGCCGAGCGGGATGATGATGCCGATCGACTTGCGCAGCGCCGCCTCGACCTCCGGCGTGAACACGATCTCGCGGAAATTCGGCGAGCCGATCTCCTCTTCACCCTCGGCCACCAGCACCAGGTTCACGGGCGGCTTCCGCCCGGCGGCTTTGAAGGCGTGGAGCGCCGCGAGACACGCGGTCTGCGGGCCTTTCGTGTTCGTGGCCCCTCGCCCGACGATGACCTTTCCCATCCCGGGCCGATCCACGAGCCGGCCTTCAAGCGGCGGCGAGGTCCACTCCGACGGGTCGAACTGCTTGACGTCGTACATGAAGTAGAGCGCCAGCGTGGTCGGGGCGCCGGCGTCGAGCGTCGCGAAGACACCCGGCTTCCCCGCGGTCCGAATGATGTCCACGCGGCCGAAGCCCGCTTCGCGCGCGAGCCGGGCCATGTATTCAGTGCCCTCCGGGTAGCCGCGGTTCTCGGCCGCAATGGATGGCAAGGCGATCCAGTCGCGCAGCATCTGCACGGTGGTGTCGTGCCGCCGCGCGATCTCGGCAACGACCGCGTCGCGGTCTGCTTGCGCGAGCAGTTCGTCTGGCAGGAAGGCGAGAGACGCAGCCCCGGCCATGCCCGTCTGGAGAAAATCCCGCCGGGTCACGCCGTCCGGTCGAAGAGAGTGCATGAGGGCTCCTCCTGAAAGCACATGCGGAGGAGCCAACTATAGTCGATTGCTACTTGAAGGTGTACTCGACCCCGATGGTCGGCGACCACCGCGCGGCCAGGCCGCGGTCCCCGATCGGGACCGCCACGCCGCCGTTCACCAGCCACGTCTCGCTGGCGTTCCACTTGAAGCCGATCGACACGATCGACAGCGTGGTGGATGCCGTGCCCGCCACGAGGCGCAGCGTTTCAACGCCGCGGATCGTCGGGTGCGCCGCCGTGAACTCCTCGATGGAGTGGATTTCCGAGAGGTTCCTCACGAGCAGCTCGGTTGAGACCGTCAGGGCCGGCGCCGGCGTGAACGCCAGCGCGCCGGTGAGGCCGGTCTCGTCCGACAGCCCGCCGCGCGCGAGGAACGCGTTCCCATGCACCGCCACCTGCCGCCCCTCGGCGGAGGTGATCGCCAGCACGCGGTAGCCGGTGCGCCCGGCGCCGAGCAGATCTTCCTCCCGCCCCGTCGGCAGCCGCACGTCCGCCCCCAGCGCGAAGCCGGCGGACCGGTTCCCGGCCACGCGCACCTTCACGCGCGCGATGGCGTCGCCGAGTCCCGCCACATCCGCCTGCCCCGACGCCTGCACGAACGTGCTGCCGCGATACACGTTGGTGCGCGCCCCCTCCATTTGCAGCGCCACGAACGGGATCGCCCCCGAGATCTCCACACGGTCCGCGATCCCGGCGTTCGCAACCAGCGCAAGCGTGTGCGTCCGCAGCCGCAGGGTGAGCGTCTCCACGTCGAACGGCGCGGTCTCGTCGCGGAACCGGTTTGCCGTGGTCACGAATCCGTCGCGCAGGTCTCGACCGTCGAGCCGATCGAAATCGGCATATCGGTACGTAATGCCAATCGACACCTGGCCCGCCGCCGTCGTCTGGACCCGCTCGGCAATGAACGCGCCGAAGCTGTCGCTCGCGCGTTCGAAGGTGCCAAGCTCCGAGTTGAACCGGTAGCTGAAGCCGCTGGACGCTGAGGCCAGCGGCTGTGTCGTGAGGTTGACGAGCAGCGCGCGCGCGATCGTGGCGCTGGTGGCGGCGGCAGCCTCGCGGTCCTTCGCGAAGTCGCCGGTCGGCACCGCCTGGTTGGTCAGGAGAAACGACAGCACCTCGGCGACCGACTGCCGCGGTGCCTCGGTGGTCTGCGCCATGGCGGTGGGGCACGCCACCAGCGCGATGACGCCGGCCGCCAGGCTAGTCCTTCTCAACGCGGGTCGCGAGGATCGAGCCATCGGCCTGCACAACTCCCTTCGCCTTCACGTCCGTGCCATTCCGGATTTCGCCGCACTTCAACTTCCTGAACTCGGTCGCCGCGTTCGTGCGAATCACCCTTTGCGAGACGACGAACTGCAGGTTCGGGCAGCTCCCTTGCAGCGACGAAACTTCCCCCTCCACCTCCAGGGTTCGACCGGTATCAGGGTCAGGCGCCGGGGAGGGGGCCGGCGCCGGACCGGAGGGTGACGGTGACGGTGACGGTGACGGCGCAGGCGCCGGCGGAGGTGGCGGCGGCAGCGCTTCCTGGTGAACGGCGATCTGCTCGCCATTCGACACCTGGATCGCGGCGTCTCGCGCCTGCGTCGCGCTGTTCTGGTCCACGGCAAACCGGACCGCACCATCGCCCTGGCCGGACGCCGCGCTCAGGCGAATCCATCCGTCGGAGGCCTGCGCCGACCACGAGCACTCGCGGGCGGCGGAAACCGTGATGCTGCCGTTCCCACCTTGCGGAGGAAACGACACACTTCCTCCCTCCACGGTCACCTGGCACTTGGTCTGAGAGGGCGCAGTAACGGACGAGGTGCTCGTGCTGCCGCACGACACGGCGAAGAAAATTCCGAGGACCGCCGGGGCGAGCCGGCAGAGGTCGCGCACCATCGCGCCGATCACGATGCACGACGCTCGCCAGCGCGTCCGATCAGCGCACCGTCGCGCTGGCGATGGTCCACCGATCGCCGGACTGCGCCAGCGAGAAGCGCCAGGTGCGCTGCACCGACTCCACCCCGCCACCCACCTTCGGCACCACGCGCGCGCGTCCCCTGCACGTCGCGTTGGCGCGGGATTCGGCGATCTGGATGTCGCATTGGTCGAAAGCGAGCTGCTGAGACTCGAGCGCGCCGAAGGCGCGTGACAGCGCGCCGGCGTCGATGGCCGGCCACACCGATTGCGCGGCGGCGGCATCCAGCCGCTCGTACGCCCTGCGATACCGCTCAATCGCATCGCGCACCGACTCCCGGGCGCGCCCGGCTTCGTACGCCGCCGGTGCGTCCGGCGATGCAAACGCCGTCGCCCCCGCGGCCGAAACGACAGTCGCCCGCGGCGGCGGTGCGGCCGTGTCAACCGGCACGACAGGAGGCGGCTCGCTCGCCGGGACTGCAGACGCGGGCTTCACGAGCGGCGTCGCCACCGGCTCGACATCCGCCGGCGCGCCGGATCCTGCGGTCATCGTGCTCTGGCGAAATGACGTGCCGACGGGCGTTCGGGCTTCAACGGGAGGAACCCCCACGGGAGGCTCCGTTGGAGCAGGCGCCGTTTCGGCCTGCGGAGCGACGACATCAGGCGGCTCGAACACGGGCGGAAGCGGGCGAGCGGCCGCGACGACGATCGGGCGCGGGGCCACGGGTGCGGGCGGCATGTCGATGCGCGCGCTGCGCCGCACGATGTCGGCCGCCCCCCACCAGCCGGCCGCGGCAGCGACGGAGAACGCGACCGTGGCAGCCACGGCGCGCAGCCGGCGGCGGCGCTTCGCGGCGCGATGTTGCGCCGCGCGCGCGCGCATCTTCATCTCGAAGCTCTGCCACGCCGGCGTCTCGATGTGGCTTCTGGGCCCCACGCGCCGGAGATCGGTCACAGCCATCCGGGCGTGTCCGCCTGCAAGCACAGGTCCAGCTGGACTCGCCCGCACCGCTGCGCTAACATTCCTTGTTTACGCAACCCCAAAAATTCGCCCCTGTGGGAAACCGATCCGCCATGGCACAGCAGGGACTCGCGGCGAACCAGATCGTGGTTCGCGGCGCCCGCACCCATAACCTCAAGAACGTCGACGTCGAACTGCCCGCGGGGCAGCTCATCGTCATGACGGGGGTCAGCGGATCGGGAAAGTCCTCGCTCGCCTTCGACACGATCTACGCCGAGGGGCAGCGCCGGTACGTCGAATCGCTGTCGGCCTACGCGCGCCAGTTCCTCGAACGGATGGAGAAGCCGGACGTCGATCAGATCGACGGCATCTGTCCGGCCATCGCGATCCGCCAGAAGAACAGCGTGCGCAACCCGCGCTCGACGGTCGGCACGACCACCGAGATCCACGACTACCTGCGTCTCCTGTACGCGCGGATCGGGCGCACGTTCTGCCGCAGCTGCGGCCGCGAGGTGTTCCGCGAGACGGCGGAAGTCGTCGCGCGCCGCCTCGGCGTGCTGCCGGAGGGCACGCGCATCCTCATCGGCTTCGATCTGCCGATTGTCGCCGCCACCGAGCCGGCGCGCGCCGAAGACGACGTGCCGGATGAAACCGATGCGAACGGCGTGGCGGAGAACGGCAACGGCGGCATGCCCGAGCCTGCGCCGGATCCGATCGTTGCGCTGCTGGACACGCTGCGCCGAAAGGGTTTCGGGCGCGTCTACGTGGACGGCGCGACGATCGACCTGGAGGATGTGGATCCGGCCGCGTTGCGCGACCGGGCGTCCCTGCAGGTCATCGTGGACCGGCTCCAGATCGAGGGGGATCTGCGCACGCGGCTGACCGATTCGATTGAGACGGCGTACCTCGAAGGAGGCGGCGCGGCATTCGCGATCGAGGTTGGCGCGCGCGGGACGGACCTTCCTCCCACCAGTGGGGCGGACCTTTCAGGTCCGCCTTCGATCGTCCATCGTTTCAGCGAGCGCTTCGAGTGCCGTCCCTGCGGCATCGTCTACGAGATGCCGCAGCCGCGGCTCTTCTCGTTCAACAATCCGTTCGGCGCCTGCCCGACGTGCCACGGTTTCGGCAACATCATCGAGCTGGACATGGCGCTCGTGGTCCCCGACGCGTCGCGATCGATCAACCAGGGCGCCATCGAGCCGTGGAGCAAGCCGCACTACCGCGCCCAGCTCGCGGAGCTGAAACGCGCCGCGAAGGCGGCACATCTGCGATTCGATGTCCCGTGGGCGGACCTGACGCCCGAAGAGAAGTCCTTGGTGATCGATGGGGACGGCGCCGGGTACGAAGGCGTGCGGGGCTTCTTCCGGTGGCTCGAGCGGAAGAAGTACAAGGTCCACGTCCGCGTGTTCCTCAGCCGTTATCGCGGATACCTCACCTGCCCGGAGTGCGGCGGTGCGCGGTTGCGGCGGGAGGCGCGCGACGTGCGCGTCGCAGGGCTCACGATAGACGAGGCCTGCGCGCTGACCGTGCGCGAGGCGGACCGCTTTTTCGAGACCCTCGCGCTGACCGAGAAGGAAGCGGCGATCGCCGGCAAGGTGCTCCACGAGATTCGGCGCCGCCTCGGCTTCCTGCGCGACGTCGGGCGCGATTACCTCACGCTCGACCGCCTCTCCTCGACGCTCTCGGGCGGCGAATCGCAGCGCATCAGCCTGGCCACGTCGCTCGGATCGGCGCTCGTGGGCACGCTGTACGTGCTCGACGAGCCGTCGATCGGGCTCCACCCGCGCGACAGCGCGCGGCTGATCGCGATCCTAAAGCAGCTCCGCGACCAGGGGAACACCGTACTCGTCGTCGAGCACGACGCAGACATGATCCGCGTCGCCGACCGGATCGTGGATCTCGGCCTCGGGGCGGGGGAGCAGGGAGGGCGGATCATCTACAGCGGCGATCTGGCCGGTCTGATGCAGGAGCCCCGATCGCTCACGGCGAAGTACCTCCGCGACGACCTCGCGATTCCGGTCCCCGCGACGCGCCGGAGGCCGACGAGCCAGAAAATCCGGGTGCTGGGCGCATCCGAGCACAACCTGAAGAACATCGACGTCGACATTCCGCTCGGCATGCTGACGTGCGTCACCGGCGTCAGCGGATCGGGCAAGTCCACGCTGGTGCACGACGTCATTTACGCCGCGCTCAAGCGCGCGAAGGGGGACTGGGACCGCCGCATCGGCGTGCACCGGAAACTCGACGGCGCGGAGTTCGTGAGCGACGTCGTCCTGGTGGACCAGGCGCCCATCGGCCGGACACCGCGGTCCAACCCGGTGACGTACCTGAAGGCGTTCGATCCGATCCGCGAGCTGCTCGCCTCCACGAAGGACGCGCGATCGCGCGGTCTGACCGCCAGCCACTTCTCCTTCAACGTGCCCGGCGGGCGCTGCGACGGGTGCGAGGGGGAAGGCGAGGTGCGTGTCGAGATGCAGTTCCTCGCCGACGTCTTCGTGCCGTGCGAGCAGTGCGACGGGAAGCGGTTCAAGCCGCAGGTCCTCGAGGTGCGCTACCGCGGCAAGAGCATCGACCAGGTGCTCGACATGACCGTGCGCGAGGCGCTCACCTTCTTCTCGAACTCGCCGAAAGTGCTGCGCCGCCTGCAGGTGCTCGATGAGATCGGGCTCGGATACCTCCGGCTGGGGCAGCCGGCGACGACGCTGTCGGGCGGGGAGGCGCAGCGGATCAAGATCGCGGCGCACCTGGCGTCCACGACCGGCGAGCGAATCCTCTACATCCTCGACGAGCCGACGACGGGCCTGCACTTCGATGACATCGCGAAACTGATCGCCGCGTTCAGGAAGCTGCTCCAGGCGGGGCACAGCCTGCTCGTGATCGAGCACAACCTGGACGTGATCAAGACGGCGGACTGGGTCATCGATCTCGGGCCGGAAGGGGGCGAAGCCGGCGGCGAGATCGTCGCGGCCGGCCCGCCGGAGCGGATCGTCGACACCCCGCTGTCACACACCGGCCGTCATCTGCGAAACGTGCTCGCGACCGGGCGGTCGCATTCCTACTCGGCCGGGTGAGAAAAGGGGGACAGTCCCCCTTTTCAAGAAGGGGGACAGTCCCCCTTTTCTTTCGCCGCCAGATCGATCGCGGCGTCGTGACCGCGGACGGTTTCCGCGGCGCCGGCCGCGCGCAGCGCCCGAACGGCGTTGTGGACGTCCACGATGTCTTCACCACGCGTGGCGCCCAGCCGCACGGATCCGGAGTGCTCGAACGTCACGAGCCGGAACAGCTCCGCAGGCTGCTGCGCGTATCCGGTCGACGGCCAAAGCAGGGCGAGCGCGAGCCCGGTCGCGACAACGCTCTCCGCCATCGTGGACTCCGTCCGATGGCGCCGCCACCGCAGCGCGGCTGCGACGAGGATGATGCCGACGCACAACAGCATGAGCAGGGTCAGGACCGTGTTCACGTATCCCTGCATCCGCACGCCTGGATTGGTCCCCACGGCCATCGGCCAGAAGTTGTCCCGCACGCTCAGGATCCCGGCGCTGATCGTCGTGGTGGCCACGAACAACATCGGCACGATCGTCACCCACGCGTACCGCGCGCGTCCGGCGTTGACGAGCACGATGGTCGTGATCGCCAGGGCCACGGTCGCCAGGAGCTGGTTCGCGATGCCGAACATCGGCCAGATCGTGCTGATGCTCCCGGCGTGGATGAAGTACGCCCACGACACGACCACCGCGAGCGTGGCCAGTCCCGCGGCGGGGATCGAGTCGTTCCGTCCGAGCGGAGCATAGAGGCGCCCCGCGAACTCCTGCAGGATGAAGCGCGCGACCCGCGTGCCGGCGTCGATCGTCGTCAGGATGAAGAGCGCCTCGAACATGATGGCGAAGTGGTACCAGTACGACATCAGCCCCGCCATGCCCGGCAGCGCGGTGAAGATCTGCGCCATGCCGACGGCGAGCGACACGGCACCGCCCGGACGGCCGGCCACATCTTCGCCGACCTGCGCCGAGAGCGCGGCGAGATTGACCTCCGGAATGTTGAGCGCCGCGAACTGGCTCGCGGGAACGTTAATCCCGAAATAGTCACCGGGGTGGAGCGCCGTCGCGGCGATCAGGGCGACAATCCCCACCACCCCTTCCACGAGCATCGCGCCGTACCCGATCGGGCGGATGTCCGACTCGCGGTTCAACATCTTGGGCGTGGTGCCGGACCCGATCAGCCCGTGGAACCCGGAGATCGCGCCGCAGGCAATCGTGATGAAGACGAAGGGAAAGACCTTGCCCGGGATGATCGGCCCGCCCCCCGCGGCGAATTGCGAGACCGCCGGCATGTGCAGCGTCGGCCCGACGAAGGTGACGCCCAGGATGAGGAACGCCACCGTGCCGATCTTCATGAAGGCCGACAGGTAGTCGCGCGGCGCGAGCAGCAGCCACACCGGCAGCACGGATGCGGCGAACCCGTACACGGCCAGCGCGAGCACCAGCTCGTTCTTGTTCAGGATGAACAGCCGGCCCCATTCCGCCTCGGCCACCCATCGTCCCGCGACGACGCACAGGATCAGGGCGGTGACGCCCATGATCGTTGCGCTGGTCACGGCCCCCTTGCGCCAGCGCCACATGTAGAGGCCCATGACGATCGCAATCGGGATCGTCATGCCGATGGTGAACGTGCCCCACGCGCTGTCGCGCAGCGCGTTCACCACCGCGAGGCCGAGCCCCGCGAGCGCAATGACGATGATGAAGAGGATGGCGACGGCGGCGGTGACGCCCGCGACCGTTCCGATCTCCTCGTGCGCGATCTCCGCGAGCGAGCGCCCGCCGCGCCGGCTCGAGGCCCACAGCACCATGAAGTCGTGAACCGCGCCGCCGAGGCACACGCCGACCACGAGCCAGATGGCGCCGGGAAGATACCCGAACTGTGCGGCGAGAACCGGGCCGATCAGCGGCCCGGCCCCCGTGATGGCCGCGAAGTGGTGGCCGAAGAGCACCCAGCGGCTCAACGGGTAGTAGTTGTGCCCGTCGAACCGGGTGTGCGCGGGAGTGACGCGGGTGTCGTCGAGCACCGCGACGCGCGTGGCGAGGAACGCGCTGTAGTACCGATAAGCGATGGCCATCAGGCACAGCGCGGGAATCAGGATGTACAGCGCGTTCACAGCACCCCTCCCCCGGGGTCGTTTGCGGTTACCAGCTCGACGTCGTCGCGGGCCGCTTGGTTTCCGGCTTCGCGACGTGTGTCAGGGTGCCGATGCCCTCGATGGTCGCGACGAGCTTGTCACCCGGCTTGAGAAACACCTGATCGGGCCGGACCGAGCGCGACATGCCGGTGCCCGCGGGACTGCCGGCGGCCACGACGTCCCCCGGAAACAGTGTCATAATCCAGGAGCCGTACTCGATCAGCTCGTAGATGTTGTGAATCATGTCACTCGAGCGCGAGTCCTGCATGACCCTGCCGTTGATCGTCAGCCGCTGCGACACGTTCATCGGGTCCGCGAAAAACTCCTTCGGCACGATGTACGGGCCCATCGGCGAGAACGTATCATGGCCCTTGCCGATGAACCAGTCGGAACGCGACGGCTCCTCGCCGGGCCGGCCGCCCCGGTCGGACATGTCCAGCTCGATCGTGTAACCGAAAATATAGTCTTTCGCTTCGGCCGCCGTCACCTGTTTTGCGGGGCGGCCGATCACGATCGCCAGCTCGCACTCCCAGTCGATCTTTTCCCGTCCCGCCGGCAGGATGATGTCGTCGCCATTACCGACAATCGCGCCCCGGGTTGGCTTCAGGAACAGGTACGGCGTGCCGCGCTGTTTCCGTCGCGCTTCCGCCACCTTGCGCTGTTCCTCCGGCGTGCTCGACTCCGACACGTGCCCGTAATAGTTCCCGGCGGCGTTGAGCGTCTTGCTGGGATACCGGATGGGCGCGAGCGTGCGAAGCGCCGCCGCGTCATGAACGTACGAAGGGCGGCGGTCGCCGGCAAGCCGGTTGGACGCCACGAGCGCATTGACGATCTCGTAGATGCGCCGCCGCACTCCGTAGTCGTACCGTTCGATCACGCCCAGCATGTCGGCCGGCATCGGCAGGCGGATGAACTGCGGTTGCAGCTCCAGCTCGCGATTGGCGGCCTCCAGCTCGAACACCAGCTTGTCGCGCAGGACGACCCCGACCGTCGGGCGGCCGTCCACGACGAAGGTCCCGAGCTTGAACGGCTCGGCGCTCGCGACCGAGTCACTGCGGGCGTCGCTGCCGGTGGCCAGGGCGGCCACGGCGGCGAGCGCGAGTATCAGCGATCTCATCTTGTCCTCCTGGCGCTAGGGCATGCTCGACGTGGACCGCGCGCCGGCAACCGGGTTGGTGAGCGTGCCGATCCCTTCGATCGTGCAGACGGACGTGTCTCCCGGTTTCATGAACACGTTGCGCGCCGCGCCGACGCCGGCCGGGCTGCCGGTCGCGATGATGTCTCCCGGCTTGAGCGTGAGCACGTGCGTGACGTAGCTCACCAGCTCGGCGACGGTGTGCGTCATCCGGTCGGTGTTCGAGTCCTGCATCACCTTGCCGCTGAGCGTGAACGTGATCCCCAGCTTCTGCGGATCCGGCACGAACTCCTTCGGGACGATGTGCGGCCCGAGCGGCGCGAACGTGTCGTGCCCCTTGCCGATGAACCAGTCCGACCCGTGGCGGTTGTCGCTGCGTCCCCCGCGATCGGACACGTCGTTCTGCAGCGTGTACCCCGCGACGTAGTCCATCGCCCGCTCCACCGGGACTGCCGACGCCGTCCTGCCGATCACGATCGACAGCTCGCACTCCCAGTCCACGCGGTCGCGGCCCGCGGGAATCCGAATCGTCTCGCCGTCGGCGATGACCGCGCCGGCCGGCTTGGGAAACACGTAGGGGTTGTGCCGCGTGTCGCCCGGCCTCCGTTCCCAGATGCCCGGGATCGATTTGGGCGCGTCGGCCGGGGGCACCATGTCGTTCGGGCTCCGGCCCTGCATTTCCCGCGCGTGCTCGACGTAGTTCACCGCGGCGTTGAGGATGTTCTGCGGCATCACGGGAGGCAGCGTCTTCAGCGACTTCACGTCGTACGCGTGAGCGGGCCGGCTCGTCGCGGCCGACGCGGCAATCGATGCCAGCCTCGGGCGGAGCGAGTCGTACCGCTCGAGCAGCGTCTTCATGTCCGTGGGGAGCGAGGGATCCGCCTTCGACAGATCCACCGCCACGCCGTTGACGATGACGGCGACAAACGTGCGGTTGCCGTGGGCGAACGTCCCCAGCGTGTAGCGGGTGGCCGCCCCCGCGCCCGTCTGCCCGGCGGCCAGTGCGCCGGCCGTGGTCATCCACGCGGCAATCAGTGCGGCATGTGCGAATCGGCTCATCATCTCGGTTCTCCGCTGCTGCTCGATGTGACCGTGAGGCTCTTGGGCTGCCCGACGAGCCTGGCAGGGTCGGCGCCCGGCTTCGCCCTGAACTTCTGCGGCCGCCCGATGTGCACGTCCGCCGTGTAGAGACTGCCTTCGCTGTCCACGCTGAACTGGTGCACCCCCCAGAACCCGCCGGGGAACGCGCCAAACGTGCCCCACGAGGAGAGCAGCGTGCCGTTCAGGTCGAACTTGGTGAACTTCTGCGTGACGCCGTCCGAGATCCAGAGGTGCTGGTCGCGCGACATGTAGATGTAGTACGGCCGGCGGACGTTCGGCCACACGTCGAGGAACTTGCCGTTCTCGTCGAACACCTGGATGCGCGAGTTTGCGCGGTCCGCCACGTACACGCGGCGCTGATCGTCGATGGCGATCGAGTGCACGGTGTTCATGTAGCCCGGCCGCGTCTCGTTCGGCTCGTTCCCCTTCTGGCCCCACGTGAGGAGGAACTTCCCGTTCTTGTCGAACTTCACGACGCGCGTGTTCGTGTATCCGTCGCTGACGAAGAACGTGCCGTCGGGAAGCCAGGCGATGTCGGTCGGGCGCGCGAAATGCTTCCCGTCGTTGCCGGGCACGCCCACCTCGCCCAGCTGCATCACGAGCGTCTTGCCGTCGTTGGTGAACTTGTACACCGCGTGCGCGCCGTCATCGACCAGCCACACGTGCTTCTCGGGATCGTACGGGCTGATCAGCACCTTGTGGGGGCGCACGAACAGCTTGTTGTGCTGATCCCACGAGTCGATCAGTTTTCCCTCGCGGTTGACGATATACAGCACGTGGTCCCAGCGCGGCCGGCGTTCCGGCTCCGTGCGCGAGAGGTCGTAACCCGACGCGTTGCGGCTCGGCACCAGGCTCTGCGGCTGCCCGAACGAGTTGTCGGTGAGCGCGGGCAGGCACCCGCGCTGGTAGATGAACACGCGATCGGGCGACTCGGCGAAGATGCCGCCGGTCGACCCGAACTGGTAGCCCGGCCCGCAGGGGTTCTGCGGCCAGCCGGCGACCAGCTCGTACGACCCGAACTCGTCGCCTCCTCCTTTTTCCGGTGCTGTCTGCGGCGCGGCCGCTCCCGCGGCGATGCACACCGCCGCCGTCGTGGCGATCAGCAGTGCGGCCTTGCTTCTGCTCAGCATGCGTCCTCCTGCCCGTTGGGTTTCTTCACTTTTTCAAGTTCCTTGATGAATGCTTCCGCTTCCGCCGCTTCCGGCGTTCCCGGCGCGCTGGCGGCGACTTCGCGGAACTGGCGCAGGGCCTCGTTGACGTCCCCCTTGCTGAACGCGCACTTGGCGAGGCCGAGCTTCGGCGCGGGCGCGTCGGGCCGGGCCGCCTGGGCCTTGCGGAAGGTCTCGATCGCCTGATCGTTTCGCCCGACCGCGAAGTAGAGCGCGCCCAGCGTGACCGTGGCCTCATAGGCCAGCGGATCGGCGGGGTCCGGCTGGCGCGCGAGGCCCTGCTCGAATGCGCTGATCGCTTTGTCGTTCAGGCGCGCTTCGACGTACGCGCCGCCCAGTTGCAACAGCACCTGCGGCCTGGCCGGCGCGAGGGCCGCGGCTTTCTCGAGCTCGGCGACGGCGTCGTCCGTGCGCTTCAGCCGCAGGTACGCGAGCGCCAGGTTGACCCGGACCTCCGGTGCGTCCGGGGCCTTGACGAGCGCCGCCTCGAACGCGCCGGCCGCGGCCGCGGCGTCGCCGCGGTTGAACGCTTCGACGCCGCGCACGAATTCTTCGGCCCCCGCGGGCGCCGCCCTGGCGAGCTTGAAATCAAAGCGCTTCGGCACGCCCGCGTCGAGCTTCAGCTTGTCTTTGATCGGCTGGTATCCGTCTTTTTCGACCACGATCTCGTATTCGACGGCGGGAAGACCCCGGCGATAGAAACGGCCGTCGCGGTCGCTCTTTGTCGTGTAACTCCGGCCGCGGCTGACATCCCGCAGCCGGAACGTGACCCCCTCGAGAGGGTGGCCGCTCTCGTCCTGCACCGTTCCCTGGATGACCCCGAGCTCCATCTGGGCGGACGCCGGAGCGGGGGCGCCCGCGACGAGCGCCCCCAGGATGATCGCGGCGCCCGGGCCGCAGAACCCGTGACGTGTCCCGCGCACGGCCGCCCTCAGAACCGGACCCGGATGCCGAACTGCATCTGCCGCGCGAACTGCGCCGCCGTGGATTTCATGAAGTTGGCCGAGCGGCGGTTGCCGGTCGGGTTCACCAGGTTCTCGCGGTTGAGCACGTTGAAGACGTCGTAGAACAGGTCGAGGCTGTCCAGCCCGGCGCCGAACGGGATCTGGTAGCGGATCGAGAGATCGATCAGGAAGGACCCGGGGCCGTCCAGCCCGTTGATCACCGCCCGGCCCTGGGAGTCCAGTTCCGATCGAATCGGCAGCACGGCATCGTCGATCCCGCGCACCGGACGGTCGTTGTTGTCGCCGTCGCCGTTCACGTCGCGGCCGACGGTCTCGTTGATCGCCGCGCCGGAAATCGCGCTGACGACGGTGGCCACGTTGAGGCGCTGCCAGACGTTCCACGTGCCGCTCGCCGCGAGGACGTGCCGGCGGTCGAAGGCGAACCGCCCGTAGTCGGCGCGCACGTCGTTATCGAGCCAGACGCGGCGGTTGTCCGGGTTGCCGAGGCCGACGTAGTTGCTCTTCTGCAGCGTGTAGGCGGCGCGGCCGCTCCAGCGATTGGCCATCCGGCGCACGAACGACAGCTGGAGGGACTGGTAGTCGCCGTTCAGCTCGTCGCGGGTCTGCGACTGCAGCACGCGCGCGAAGTTGGTCCCGCGCGCCTCGGGCGGAACGATCGAGCCGCCCGGGTCGAACCCGGCCACGCCGGGGCGCACGCCGCCGATCGGCTCGTTGATGTCGATGATTCCCAGCTGATCGCGGAATTCCCGAACAACTCGTGGCTGAAGCCAAGGCTCCAGGCCCACTGGTACGGCAGCTCCCGATCGGGGTCGTCCACGCGGGGGTTGCGGTTGAACGTGAGCCCCGACAGCACCTGGCTGCGAAGGCGTGCGAGCTCGGCGCGGCCCGCTGCGCTCAACACGGCGACACCCGGGCTGCCCTCCGAGTCGCTGATCATGTCCGGATGCAGGACCGGGTTGTTCGGATCGCGAATGCTGATGTTCGGGAACCTCGTGAGGACGCCCGACTGGTCGAACGCGAGTGCCACGGACACCGGCACGTACGAGAAGAAACGGCCCGCGCCGCCACGCACGACCGTCGTGCCCTTGCCGGTCACGTCCCACGCGAACCCCGCGCGGGGCGCGATGTCGTCCTTGCTGTTCGGCGTGTGGCGCTGGTGATCGTACCGCACGCCGAGGTTCAGCGTGAAATTGTCCGTCAGCCGCCACTTGTCCTCGCCGAAGACATAGTACCGGCGGTCCTTCGCGAACGCCGGGAAGCCCTCCCCCTCGGGGCCCACCGTGATGTCGAACTGGAACGGATAGGTCGCCGGGTTCGCGGGGTTGTACGGCAGGTCACCAGAGAACTGGTAGGTGCCCGAGCTGACGGTCGTGCGCGGGGTGGCCTGGTTGAAGCTCAGTCCGCCCCCCAGCTTGAACGTGTGCTCGCCCCCCCAGAGCGACGGGACGAAGTAGCTGAAGGAATTGTCCAGCGTGTACGTCCGAATCCGCGTGTTGACGCCGTCGCCTCCCTTGCCCGTGATGTAGCTGGGATGCTCGTTCCGCTGCCCCAGCGTGAACGGGTCGCGGCCGTTGAAGCCCACGAACGTCACCTCCTCGTCGTCGAAGAACGCCTGGGCGCCCGTGCCGAGCTGCTCGCCGATGCGCCCCACGCGGAGCACGTTCGTCGAGCGATCGTTGAGGATGCTCGTGTACGAGACGCTGAAGAGATGGTCCCAGTCGCTCTCCCAGCCCTGGGCGTCGGTGGTCTCGTTGTTGGTGTTGAAGCCTTCTCCGCGGGTCGGCGCGGTTTCCAGGACCCAACGGGCGCTGATCGTATTGCTGTCGTTCAACTGCAGGTCGCCGCGGCCGAAATAGTTCGTGGCGTTCACCGTGAACTCGCCGACGAAATCCCGCGCGAGCGGCGCCGCCGCGGCGGGGAAGCGCTTCAGGCCGGCGATCTTCTCGTTGTCGCGCTCGAGCGTGAAATAGAAGTGCGCGTGGTCGCGAACGATCGGCCCGCCGATGGCGAACCCCGCCTGGACGGTCCGCTCCTCCGGCTTTTCCGCGCCCTCCGGCAGGAAGTGCCCGCGGGTGTTGAAGCGGTCGTCCCGGAAATACGTGTAGGCGCGGCCGGAGAGGGCGTTGGTCCCGCCGCGGGTCACCATGTTGATGATCGCCCCCGCGCCGCCGCCGTACTCGGCGCTGTACTGGTTCGACAGCACCTGGTACTCCTCGATGTTGTCCAGCACCACGCGCACCTGCGTCCCCTGGCTGCCGCCCAGGCGGTCGTCGTTGTTGTACATCCCGTCGATGAGGTACACGTTCGACTGCGCCGGCGTGCCGTTGGCGACCACCTGCCCTCCCTCGAACGAGGACTGCGCCGGGTTGGGTGTCATGCCTGGAATGAGCTGCGTCAGCGCGGTGAAGTTCCGGAAGTTCGACGGCACATCCTCGATCTCCTTGCCCGAGAGGCTGCCGCCGACGCTGCTGGTGGTCCGCTCCACGAGGGGAGCGAGCCCGGTGACCGTCACCTGTTCCTGCAACCCCGCGATCTGCAGCTTCAACTCGAGGGTCACTTCCGACCCCGCCGTGAGCTGCAGGTCCGTCTGCTTGTAGGCGGCGAACCCCGGCATGTCGACGCTGATGGTGTAAATGCCCGGATCCAGGTTGGGGACCGTGTACGCGCCGTTATCCGCCGTGATCGCCGTGCGGGTGAAGCCGGTCCGCTGTTCGGTGATAGTGATGGTGGCGCCAGGCAGGGCGAGCCCTCCCGCATCCACCACTTTGCCGCTGATCGAGCCGCGTTGCTGCGCCATGGCGGGACCCGCGGCCGCTGCGGCGAGCGCCACGGCGAGGGTCACCAGTCGTGCGACTGCGAGCATTGAAACTCCTCCTGAAGAACAGTCGTCGCGCGACGTATCGTCGCGCGACGCCCGAGGACCGCAGGCCCCGGCCTGTGTCAGAGGCTGAACGCTACCCCGGATCGCGCGGGCGGAATGTGAAGAGATGTGGCGGAATTGTGAAGACTTTGTGAGGGCCGCCGCGGAACGCGCAAGCTCGTCAGACCATGAGCCGGTAACCGCTGCCGTGGACCGTCACCAGGAACTGCGGATCGTGCGGCGTCCGTTCGATGTGACTGCGCAGTTTCGCCACGAAGGTGTCCACCGTCCGCGTGACGACGACCGGGCTGTAGCCCCACACGTCCCGCAGCAGCTGCTCGCGGCTCACCACCTCGCCCCGGTGGGCCAGAAGGTAGCGCAGCAGCTCGAACTCCCGCGTCGAGATCTCGAGGGGGCGGCCGTGGCGGCTCACGATGCGCCGGCTCAGGTCGATGCGCACGTCTCCGAGGAGAAACGACTTCGCCACGCCGTCGCGGCCGGCTTCGCCGCGCCGCAGTTGCGCGCGCACGCGCGCGAGAAGCTCCTGCACGCCGAAGGGCTTGGTGACGTAGTCGTCGGCTCCCAGGTCGAGGCCGACCACGCGGTCGGATTCCGACGACCGCGCCGTGAGGACGATGATGGGCAGCCGCAGGCCGCGGGCGCGCACCTCGCGGCACACCGCGAAGCCGCTCATGCCTGGCAGCATCAGGTCGAGGATCATCATGTCGAACGCCTGCTCGCCGATCTCGTCGAGCGCGCGCTCGCCCGTCTCCGCGGTCGTGACCTCGTATCCTTCGACCTCGAGGTTCTCACCGAGCAGGAACTGCATCTCCGGCTCGTCCTCAACGACCAGGATCCGAGCGGCGGCGTTGTCATCGCCTTTCACGAGGCCTCCTTTCGCCACCCCACGCGCGTGCGCAACCAGCCGGCGGGCGCCTGCACGGCATCCTGGAGCAGCGGCAGGCGGATACGGAACGTGCTGCCGGCACCCGGCGTGCTGGCCACATCGATGCGGCCGCGATGCGCGGTCACGATCTCGCGCACAATCGGCAGGCCCAGGCCGAAGCCCTGGCGATGCGCGGCCGCGGCTGCGCCGCGGTAGAACCGGTCGAAGATCCGCGCCTGGTCCTTCGGCGCGATTCCCGGCCCCTGGTCGGCGACGTCGATGATCGCCTCGCCCCCCGCGATGCCGACGCGGACCGCGATCTCGCCGGCCAGGCCCGAGTACTTGATCGCGTTGTCGAGCAGGTTGAGCAGCGCCTGCTCGAGCGCGGCGCGATCCGCGGCCACCACCGGGCTGCCGCCGATGTTGACCACCGCGATCCGGTAGCCGCGCGTGTCGAGCGCCTCCACGAACGCCTCCACGGTGTCGCGCGCGAGCGGCTCGAGTTCGACCGCCTCCAGCTCGAAGCGCCGCCGCGTGTCCGCCACGCGGGAGAAGTCGAGAATGCGCTCGATGAGCGCCGACAGCCGCGCCGTCTCGCCGCGGATGATGCCGATGCACTTCGCCAGCTTCTCCGGAGAGCGCACGCGCTCGAGGCTGACCGTCTCGGCGACCGCGCTCAGGAGCGACACCGGCGTCTTGAGCTGGTGCGACACGTGCGCCACGAACTCGGACTGCATCCGGGCGAGCTGCGCCGCGCGCTGGCTGGTCTGGATGGCAAAGACCAGCGCGACGAACATCAGGAGCACCGAGAGCCCCGACAGCCAGTAGCCTTGCGCGCCGGTCGATCCAAACATGCCGCCGGCCGTTTCCGAGCGCGGGCTGATCACGATCGTCCACTGCCGGTGCGGCACCATCGCCGCCATGCGCGTGCGGATGTCGTCGACCGGGTAGAATTGCAGGGCGAACGGGCTGCGCGCGCTGATCGCGGGGATCGGCTCGGCCGGGCCGTACGCGAGGCGGTTTTCGTCATCGATGATGCGCATGTCGAACCGCGGGCTCGCATCTTTCGGCTCCAGGAGGCTGGCGAGGAACCGCCGGTGCAGGTCCGGAAACAGGTGCGTGCGCACGTGGTTCAGGTTGACCACGAACCCGAGCACCGCGAAGAAGCGGTCACGCGCGGCATCGGTGTAGTACAGCCGGATGAAGACGTCGTAGCGCTCGCCGTTGGCCTCGGCCGGCACCGCCGCGTAGATCTGCCGCGCGACCGCGTATCGCCGCGCGGCAGCCAGCACGGCCTGCCCAAGGACCGGATCGCGGGAGAGCCCGCCCTTCGGATCGCCGCCGCCCGGGGCCGCGACGGGGATTGCCGGCCCGTAGAACAGCGCTTCTCCAGGGGCATTCCGATCGGCGGCGTCGGTCCAGATGAAGAACCGGTCCACTTGCGGGTAGGTGGCGAGCCCCTTGCGATAGGCCGCGGCGACGAGGTCGAACCGGCCCGCCACGAGGAACGGATGGTTGACCGAGGCGAGCGTGTCGAAGACGGGGCCATCGAAGGTGGCGCGGATTCGCTGGGCGGCGGCCGCCGCCGTCTGCTCGGAGATCTTCTGCAGGATGACCGTGGTCTGCCGGTCCAGCGCGGCCAGCGCCCTGTGATGGAGGAAGATGACGAGCGTGGAAGCGCAGAGGAGTGCCGCGATGACGAAGACGACGGGGTCAGGGCGCCGCGGCCGGAAAGCCCTCCACATCGGGAGCAGAACCGTACTCCCACCGGAAGCGGCCTGTCAATGATCGACGCTCGGCCCGGGTCCCCCCTCGCCAGGGACTTCTACGCCCGGCCCACCCTCATCGTCGCACGCGACCTCATCGGGATGGTCCTCGTTCACGAGACCAGGACGGGCACCGCTTCGGGCGTCATCGTCGAAACCGAGGCGTACATCGGCGAATCCGACCCGGCCTGTCATGCGGCGCCGGGACCCACCGAGCGCAACGCACCACTGTACGGGCCGCCGGGATTCGCGTACGTCTACGTGAATTACGGCATCCACTACCTGGTGAACGCGGTGACCGAGCCTGACGGCTGGCCGGCAGCGGTCCTGATCCGCGCGCTCGAGCCGCTGGAGGGCATCAGCGTGATGCGCCGCCGGCGCGCGCGCGGCACGCGCCGCAAGGGGGCGGACTTCGACGAGGTGGAATTGTGCCGCGGGCCCGGCAACCTCACGCGGGCGCTCGGGGTCGACCTGCGCCAGAACCGCTGCGATCTCACCGGCAGCGCGCTGCGCATCGAGGACCGCGGACTGGCGGCGGGCAGGGACGTGCACTGGTCGCCGCGGATCGGGATCACCGTCGGCGTCGAGCACCACTGGCGCTGCGTGGATGCGCGCAGCGCGGCGGTGACGAAAAGGCAAAAGGCAAAAGGCACTCACCTTCTTATTTGAGCGCTCGTGACCGTCACCGGCACGTCGATCGCGCGCCCCTCGCGGATGATTCCCAGTTTCACGGTGCTGCCGATCGGCGCGTCGGCGAGCAACCGCACGAACTGCGACGGGTCGTCGACGTTCTGGCCGTTGAAGCGGACGATGATGTCGCCCGGGCGGATGCCCGCCTCATACGCGGCCGAGCTGCGGGACATCTGGTAGACGACCGCCCCGCGCATGTCCCGCGCGCCCAGTTCCTGCGCGAGCTGCGTGGTCAGCGGCACCACGTCGAGGCGGCCGACCGATCCGCGGCGCACCTCGCCGTACTTCATGAGGCTGTCCATCACGCGCCGCGCGAGATTGCTCGGCACGGCGAAGCCGATCCCCTGGTACCCACCCGACCGGCTGAAGATCGCGGTGTTGATCCCCACCAGCTCGCCGCGCGCGTTGATGAGCGCGCCGCCGGAGTTGCCGGGATTGATCGCCGCATCGGTCTGGATGAAATCCTCGTAGCCCGCCACCTGCCCCTGGAGGCTCCGCTTGGTCGCGCTGACGATGCCCAGGGTGACGCTGGAGCTGAGGGAGAACGGGTTGCCAATCGCGAGGACCCACTCGGCGACTTTCAGCTTCGACGAGTCCCCCCAGTCGAGCGTCGGCAGGTCGCGCGCGTCCACCTTCAGCAGCGCGATATCGGTGAGCTCGTCCACGCCGACGATCTCCGCCTTGACCTCGCGCTTGTCGGCAAAGGTCGTCGTGATGCGCGCGCGCAGGTTGCCGACCACGTGCGAGTTCGTGAGGATGTATCCGTCGCTCGAGACGATCACGCCCGACCCGAGGCTCGATTCAATGCGGTTCCGGTAGCCGAAGATGTCGCTATCGTCGCCAAAGAACTGGCGGAAGAACGGGTCGGCCGCGAACGGCGAGTTCCGCTCGCGCACGACCTGTTCGGACGCGATGTTCGTGACCGCGTTGACCGCGCGTGACGCGACCGCGGAGAAGTCCGGGAGGCCACCGGTCACGGGCGGTGCCGCCGCGGCGGTCCGGGCGCCTCCCGGCTGGGCGACCGTGGCCGGCGGCAGGGCCATCACATCGTCGGCGGATCGCATGCGGCCGGCGAGGACGAGGCCCGCGGCGACGCCGCACGTGATGAAGACGAGGGCGAGAACAAGTTTGCGCATGGCTGGCATCAGTGGACGCGGCCCCGGCTAGGTGACGTCGATGCGGCGCGGCTCGGGCCGCGCGGATTTCGGCACGGTGATCGTCAGCACGCCGTCGCGGAATTCCGCGGCGATCCGCGCGGCATCGATGGCCTCGGTGAAGAGGAAGGCGCGTCCGAAGGGTCCCTGGAGCCGCTCCATCTGGAGGTACGCCGCGGGCGGCACGCCGGGTTCGGGCCGGCGGCCTCGAATCACGAGCTCTCCGTCGTGGACTTCGATCTGGATGTCGTCGCGCGTGAGGCCCGGCAGCTCCGCGGTCACGACGTACCGGTCGTCGGTCTCGAACACGTCGACCGGAGGGGTCCAGCCGCCCTCGGGCCCGCGCCCCAGCTGGTCCTGCAGCGCCATCAGCTCGCGGAGCGAATCCCACGACATGCCTCGATCCTAACACCCCGATTGCCGATTGCGGACTCGCGATCCCACGATTGCGGATCCGGCGATTTCGGGGCTAGGATAGATGGTTCGGGAGACAGCAGGAATGAGTTCAGTACAGGCCACACGGCTCCGGCGGGGCATGCTCATCAAGATGGGCAGCGACCTGTTCCGGATCATGGATCTTCAGCACATGACGCCGGGCAACAAGCGCGGTTTCGTCCAGGCCCGCATGCGCAATATCCGCACGACGACGTTGTCGGACCACAAGTTCAGGGCCGAGCAGGACGTGGAACGCGCCACGCTCGACGAGCGCCAGATGCAGTACATGTATCGCGACGGCGACTCGTTCCATTTCATGGACACGGACTCGTACGAGCAGATCCACATCAATGAAGAGACGCTCGGCGACTCGGTGAATTACCTGATCCCGGAGATGGTGATCGCGGTGGAGTTCTACGGGAGCGAGCCGGTGGGCATCGAGCTGCCGCAGACGGTCGATCTGAAGGTGCTGGAGACGACGCCGGCGATCAAGGGGGCGACGGCCAGCGCGCAGCTCAAGCCGGCGCGCACCGAGACGGGGCTCGTCGTGCAGGTCCCGCCGTTCGTCAACGAGGGAGACATGATCCGCGTCAACACCGAGTCTGGCGAGTACCAGTCGCGCGTATGACCGAAGTCGTTCAGCCGCGTTCCACCGGCGGGTGGATCGAGGTCGTCACCGGCAGCATGTTCAGCGGCAAGAGCGAGGAGCTCATCCGCCGGCTGCGCCGCGCGCAGATCGCGCGGCAGAAGGTGCAGATCTTCAAGCCCGCCATCGACAACCGCTACGGCGACGACCACATCACGTCGCACAGCGAGATGCGCATCCCGTCGGAGAACGTCGCCAGCTCGCGGGAGCTGCTCGACAAGGTCCATCCCGACACGGAAGTGGTCGGGATCGACGAGGGGCAGTTCTTCGACGCCGAGCTGCCGATGATCTGCAACTCGCTTGCGGACCAGGGCAAGCGGGTGATTGTCGCCGGCCTCGACCAGGACTACCTGGGGAAGCCGTTCGAGCCGATGCCGCAGCTGCTGGCGATCGCGGAATACATCACCAAGACGCTCGCGATCTGCATGGTGTGTGGCGCGCCCGCGAACCACACGCAGCGGCTGGTCGCGAGCCGGGAGCGGGTGCTGGTCGGCGCGCACGGCGCCTACGAGGCGCGGTGCCGCCGGTGCTTCGACCCCAGACTGGGGCAGTAGAGGGGGTCAGATCCCGAATTCTCACTTTTTTCTAGGGCTGACCCTAAGGGTCAGCCCTAGAAAAAAGTGAGAATTCGGGATCTGACCCCTAGAATGGTCGCATGGAAGCGCTGCTGCCGCGGGTGCTGTTCGTGCTCGGCGTGGGGTTTTCCGTGGCAAACGCGCGGCTGCTCCTGCAGTTCCTGCGCTTCCTGCGCCTCCGCTCCTCGGCCGTGCTCACCTGGCCGGCGGGGCGTCCCGCCTATTCGCATTTCTTCGCCGCGCTGGCCGGCGCGCTCGGCCTCCTCATCATCGTCAAGCTCGTGATCCAGCGGCAACCGCCGTCGAACGCCTTCGGCGAGAGCATGATGCTCGTCTACTACGGCTACGCGGCGCCGCTCAGCTGGCGGATCGGCCGCGGGTTCTACCAGGACGGCATCTGGTCGGACACCGGCTTCATGCGCTACGCGGAGATTGGCGGGCTGACGTGGCGCGAGAACGAGACGATCACGCTCGTCGTCATTTCGCGCGCGCGCCGCCTCGCGCGGCGCCTCGAGGTGCCGCTCAACCTCTACGGCGAGGCGCGCCGGATCCTGCGCGATCACATCGCCGCGCACGACATCCACTTCGCGGGACAAACGCTCGACCTGGGCGGGCACGACGAGCGGGAGGATGTGTAGGCACGAACCCTCGTGCGAGCCTTCGTCTATCGAAAGTACTGAAGCACCCACTGCAGCAGCCCCGGCCCGCTCGAGGTGGGGTCCTGCAGCCATGACGGGGGCGTCAGCCAGATGAAGGCGAGGATGGCGATCACCATCAGGTCGTACTGCCAGGTGGCGCGCTCGTAGGTCCAGAAGAGCGCATTCCAGACGATCACCGCGGGGAGCGACAGCGTCCGTTTGACCGTCATACCGTCACCCGTTCGGCCGCGCGCAGCTCGCGCCACGTGTAGAAGATCCGGTCGGCCACGGTGACGATCGACAGCACGAGGATGACCCACATCACGGCCGCCATGCGGTTGGTGAACGCGCCGATCATGAACAGCACGATCCGCTCCGGACGCTCCATGAAGCCCACCTTGCAGCGCGGGATCAGCGACTCGGCGCGCGCGCGCGCGTAGCTCGTCATGATGGAGAACAGCATCGCCAGCGCCGTGATCATCACGTAATCGGTCCGCCGCAGCTCCGAGTAGAGGTAGATGAGCCCGATGAACAGCGCGATGTCCGAGAAGCGGTCGATGACCGAGTCCCAGAAGCCGCCGAACTTGCTCACCAGCTTCGTCTCCCGCGCGACGTTGCCGTCGATGAAGTCGAAGATGTTGGCGACGATCATGATGACGCCCGCCAGCGTGAACCGGCCGACGCCGAGCGCGGTCGCCGCCGCCACGTTGATGAGGACCCCCACGAAGGTGAGCACGTTCGGGTGGATGCGCAGGGCCACCGCCGCGGCAATGATGAGGCGCAGCGGGAACATGCAGACGGTGCCGATGAAGCCGGTGACGGTCATTCAGTTGCTATAATGAAAGGTTCGAAAAACGCGCAGAATCAACGTAGTAACAGTAACGCATGCCCATCAGGGACCTCAAGAGCCAGATCGCCCGCCTCCCGGAACAGCCCGGCGTGTATCTCTATTACAACGCCACCGGGGAGACGCTGTACGTGGGGAAAGCCCGCGTGCTCAGGGACCGGGTGCGCAGCTACCTGAACGCCTGGGGCACGAGCCCCCGCCACGACGCGCTGCTCGGCGAGGCGGAGCGGCTCGAGACCATTGTCACCGATTCGGTCGTCGAGGCGCTCGCGCTCGAAAACCACCTCATTAAGCAGCGGCAGCCGCGCTACAACATCCTGCTGCGCGACGACAAGAACTACCCGTACCTGCAGCTGACCACCAGCGAACGGTTCCCCAGGGTGCTGGTCGCGCGCCGCGTCGAGCGCGACGGCGACGTGTACGTGGGGCCCTTCATGCCGGCCTGGCTCGGGCGGCGGACGATGGCGCTGACGCACCGGCTGTTCGGCATCCGCTCCTGCAACGAGGAGATCACCGGCCGCCGCGGGCGGCCGTGCCTCGAATACGACATCAGGCGCTGCATCGCGCCGTGCGTGGCGGAGATCTGCTCGGAGGCGCAGTACCGCGCGGCGGTCGCCGATACGCAGCTGTTCCTCGAGGGGCGCAACGAGGAACTCCTCGAGGACCTGCGGCGCCGCATGGCGGACGCGGCCGCCGGGGAGCGATACGAGCAGGCGGCGCAGCTGCGCGACGCGATCAGGACGATTGAAACCGTCGCCACACGGCAGCAGAAGATGTCGACGCCGGCGCTCGGCGACCGCGACGCGTTCGGCCTGAAGGCGGGTCCCGCCGGCGCCTCGGTCCAGGTCTTCCAGATGCGCGACGGCCGCGTGATCGAGCGCATCGAGCTGTTCGCGGAGGGCGCCACGGAGGCGGAGGCGGAGGCTGAGGCTGAGGCTGAGGCTGAGGCTGAGGCTGAGATCCTCGAGGCGGCCATCCAGCAGTTCTACGAACATCGCGAGCCGCCGCCGGAGATCCACGTGCCGCTCGACCTGCCGGACGCGGACCGCGAGGCGCTCGAGTCGTGGCTGTCCGCCCGCGCCGAACGCAAGGTCAAGCTCGTCGTGCCGCGCCGCGGCGAAAAGCGCGGCCTCCTCGAGCTGGCAACGCGCAACGCGGCGGTCGCCTACAACGCGCGCTTCAACGAGAACGTCGCCGCCAACTACGACGCGCTCGAAACGCTGCGCCTGGTGCTCAACCTCCCCGCCCTGCCGCGGCGAATCGAGTGCTTCGACATCTCGACGATCCAGGGGGCCGAAACGGTCGCGTCGCTGGTCGTCTGCGAGGACGGCCGGATGAAGCGGGGGGAGTACAGGAAGTTCAGGATCAGAGGCCGGAGGCCGGGTGCCAGAGGCCAGAGGCCAGGCAGCGGAGGCCAGGCACCGGAGGCGACCCCCGAGCGCGCAGCGGTACCTGGTGGCCTCCGGCCTCCGGTCCCGGTCGCCTGGCAAGACGATTTCGCCGCCATGAACGAAGTCGTCCTGCGCCGCTATCGGAAGCTCCTCGAACACGGCGGGCCGTTTCCGGACCTGGTGCTCATCGACGGTGGCAAGGGACAGCTCAACGCCGCGTACGACGCGTTGCAGCAGCTGGGGCTGGCCAATCTCGTGGCGGTCGGCATCGCCAAGAAGGAGGAGCTGCTCTACACCCGCGAGCACGCCGATCCGATCGCGCTGGCCGCGGAGAGCCCGGCCCTGCTCCTAATCCAGCGTATTCGCGACGAAGCGCACCGGTTCGCCGTCACCTTCCACCGCAAGGCGCGGACGATGCGGGACCTGCGGTCGGCGCTGGACGATATCCCCGGCATCGGGCCGCGCCGCCGCCGCGCGCTGCTCACCCACTTCGGCAGCCTGGCGGGCGTCCGGCGCGCCACGCGCGAGGAGCTCGTGCGCGTCGTGGGCCCGAAGGTCGCCGACGCGGTGCTCGCCCACTTCGCGGCCAATCCGTGAGGTACCGCGGCCTTTCTTGCTTCAAACTCTTGAGCCTCCGGGGCTTTTCCCGTATCCTGAACGTCTCTCGTGAGCAGACCCCGTGTTGTTTCCGGCATGCGCCCGACCGGGCGCCTGCATCTCGGCCATCTCGTCGGCGCGCTTCGAAATTGGGCGACGCTGCAGGACCGTTACGACTGCTATTACTTCGTCGCCGACTGGCACGCGCTGACGAGTGAATATGCGGACACGCGCGAGATCGTCGACAACGGGCTCGACAACGTGGCGGACTGGATTGCCGCCGGCATCGATCCGACGCGAAGCGTCGTCTTCGTGCAGTCGCTGGTGCCGGAGCACGCCGAGCTCTTCCTGCTGCTGTCGATGGTGATCCCCATCCCGTGGCTGGAGCGGGTGCCGACCTACAAGGAGCAGATCGACCAGCTCGCCGACAAGGACCTGTCCACGGTGGGGTTCCTGGCGTATCCGCTCCTGCAGACCGCCGACGTCGTGATGTACAACGCGAAGTACGTCCCGGTTGGAGACGACCAGGTGCCGCACCTCGAGCTGTCACGCGAAGTGGTGCGGCGCTTCCACAACTTCTACGGGCCGTTGTTCGAAGAGCCGCTGCCGCTGCTGACGCCCACCTCGCGGCTGCCGGGCCTCGACAACCGGAAGATGAGCAAGAGCTACGGCAACGCCATCAACCTCTCGGACGACGCGGAGACCGTGCGCAAGAAGGTCATGCAGATGTACACCGACCCGAAGCGGATCCGGGCCGACATTCCCGGCACCGTCGAGGGCAATCCGGTGTTCGTCTACCACGACGCCTTCAACCCGGACGCCGCCGAGGTGGAAGACCTCAAGACGCGCTACCGCGCCGGCAAGGTTGGCGACGTGGAAGTCAAGACGAAGCTCGCCAGGGCGATCAATGCGATGCTGGAGCCGATGCGCGAGCGGCGCGCGGAGGTGCTGCGCGATCCGAACGCGCTGCGCGACATCATCCAGGACGGCTCACGCCGCGCTCGCGCGGTGGCGCGGGAAACGATGGACCGCGTCCGCGCAGCGGTGCGGCTGCGATACTAGATAGGCACGAGTCATGGGGCACAAGGCACAAGGAGGTTCCTTGAGCCTCGTGCCTCGAGCCTCGTGCCTGGATTCACATGGACCAGCCCGAATTCGAGTCCGTCCTCGAGCAGTATCCCGTGCGCCTCGAGATCTTCGAAGGGCCGCTCGATCTGCTGCTGCACCTCATCAAGAAGCACGAGGTCAGCGTCTACGACATCCCCATCGCGCTCGTCACGAAGCAGTACCTCGAGTACCTCGAGCTGATGGAGGAGTTGAACCTGGACGTGGCGGGGGAGTTCCTGGTGATGGCCGCGACGCTGATCCACGTGAAATCGCGGATGCTGCTGCCGCGCCCGGATCCGTCGCAGGACGATCCGCTCGAGGATCCACGCGACGCGCTCGTGCGCCGGCTGCTCGAGCACCAGAAGTTCAAGGCCGCGGCGGAACTGCTGCACGAGCGGGAGACGATCCGCAGTGCACAGTGGAGCCGCCCCGACGGCGCGGTGCAGGACCTGACCGACAATCCGCCGGAGCCGGAGCTGGAGGTGGATCTCTTCAGCCTGCTCACCGCGTTCCGGGGCGTGCTCGAGCGCGCGAAGCAGCGCGCGATGGTCCCGTTGCCGCCCGAACAGATCCCGATCGAGGTCCGGATCGACCAGCTGCTCGGCCGGTTGTCGGAAACCGACGCGTGCGGGTTCGAGGACCTGTTCGCCGACGTGCAGACCCGGTCCGGGCTGATCGTCACGTTTCTCGCGCTGCTGGAGATGATCCGGCTGAAACTGATCCGCGTGTTCCAGTCCGGCGCCTTCGGCCCGATTCGCGTGTACAAACGCGCGCGCCCCGCCGATGCGCCGCATCCGATACTCGATCCCGAGGTCAAGCGGTGACCGATCGCCGCCAGATTGCCGATGTCTGAGCTGAAAGCCGTCCTCGAAGCGCTGATCTTCGCCTCGCCCGAGCCGTTGACGCCGAAGTCCATGTACAAGCTCCTCGAAGGGGAGCCGAAGGAAGACGTCGATGCCGCGCTCGAGGAGCTGAAGAAGGACTACGAACGCCCGGGCGGGCTGCAGATGGTCGAAGTGGCCGGCGGCTTCCGCATCGTCACGCGCCCGGAGCTGCACGAGTGGGTGCGCCGGCTGTTCCACCACCAGTCGACGCTGAAGCTGTCGGTACAAGCGCTGGAGACGCTCGCGGTGATTGCCTACAAGCAGCCGGTCACCGCGCCGGAGATCGCCGAAATTCGCGGCGTGAACACCTCGGGCGTCGTCGGCACGCTGATCGATCGCAAGCTGATCAAGATCGTCGGCCGCAAGCCGGTCGTCGGCCGGCCGTTCATGTACGGGACGACGCGCGAGTTCCTGGACCGGTTCGGGCTGAAAGATCTGAACGACCTGCCGAAGATCGAGGACATGGCCGACCTCCTCGGCTTCGAGCCGCCAAGCGGCCTGACGCCCGGGGCGGCAACCGTGACGTTGCCGTTCGAGCCCGCCGAGCCGTCGCCTGCAGAATCCGCGGAACGCGCGGAGCCACCTTCCGAGTCGAAGGATGACACGCCGGAGACCGTGCACTGAGCAGGTGTGGCGCGAGCCTTCCCGCCTCCGCCCAGGCTGCGGCGGGTCCGCCCCGCAGCAATATCACGGCAGCCCCGCGGCCTTCCTCAGCTTCGCCACTTCCGCGGGACTCAGCTCCCGGTAATGTCCGGTCTTGAGCTGGGGGTCGCGCACAGGTCCGATCCGCACGCGCCTCAGGCGCATCACCGGGTGGCCGACGGCGTCGAACATCTCGCGCACCTGCCGGTGGCGTCCCTCGTGGATGCCGATGAGCACCACGGCCTGAGGGCCGCTGTCTGCGTCGATCTTCTTCGCCAGCTTGACGGTGGCCGGTGCGGTCTTGCGCCGTTCAATCACGATGCCGGAGGCGAGACGGTCGAGCGCGTGCGCATCGGGAATCCCGCGGACGCGCGCTTCGTAGAGCCGCTCCACTTCGTGCCGCGGATGCGTCAATCGCGCCGCCAGCTCGCCGTCGTTCGTGAGCAGGAGCAGCCCCTCGGAGTCGTAATCGAGCCTGCCCACCGGGTACACGTACTCCTTCACGCCCTTGAGCAGATCCATCACGGTCGGCCGCTTCGCGGGGTCGGACCTCGTCGTCACGTACCCGCGCGGCTTGTTCAGGAGAAGGTAGCGCTTGCGTTGCGCCGCGCGGATCCGGCGCCCGTCGACGCGGATGTCGTCCTCGGCCGGGTCCGCCTTCGACCCCAGCTCCGCCACGACCTTCCCGTTGACGGAGACGCGTCCCTGCTGGATCAGCGTTTCGGCAGTGCGCCGCGACGCGACGCCCGCCTCCGAGAGAATCTTCTGAAGCCTGACTGCTGTCACCGTGAGCCTCTGTGTGGTGCTGGTGGTCTTCGTGGTCATTTCGTCCAGGTCATTCATCGAGCACGGCCGTCCAGAACCATATCAGCTTCCCGATCTCGACGACGTCGACCGGGCGGTCGAGCTCGGCGTGGGTGATGAGCGGCGTCAGGAGCAGGCGCACGTCGGTGGCAGGCGCGAGATGGCGCGCGAGCAGCGTGGACTCGACCGCGGGGATGACGTTGTCGTCGCTCCCGTGCAGAAGGTAGACGGGCGCGCGCGGCGCCGGGGAGCGTTCCGCGGACAGCGCGGCGTCGCCGGCGAGCGCCGCGACGTGCGGCAGGACAACCGGCCCGAGCCTGCCGACGTCCCGCGCGTTCACGTAGCGCATGTACGTGCCCGCGGGCTCCGGCATCCGCGCGGCCAGGGTCCTGGCTTCCTCGAAAATGGCGCGCGCGCGGCGCTTGTCCACCATGTCCACGTGCGACGCTTCGAGAAACACGTTGATGGCGTGACGCAGCGCCTCGACCTGTTCCGGAGGGACGACGCGATCGGCGACGCCGAGCAGGATGATGGCGACGCCGTAGTCGTGGGGCGCGCGGTACTGGCCGTCCGGCTGTCGTCCCGTGCAGAGATATTCCAACGTTCGTGGCAGATCGCCGTGCCCGCCGAAGGAAAACGCGAACGCGGTCCTGTCGCGCAGCGCCGGGCGCCCTGCGGCGACGACCGCCAGGCTGCCGGCGAAGCTGATGCCCATGAGGCCGACGCGTCCTTCGGGCGCGAGCTCGGGGCGGCCGGCCATCCAGACGCCGGCGTCCTCGATCATGTTGGTTGTCCGCGGCGTGATGGCGTAGTGTTTGAGATCCGGCAGCTCGATCGTGGCGATCGCGAGCCCGCGCGCGGCGAGATACCCGGCGAACGCCACGAGCCGGGGCTCGTCGATGCCGGCCGCGTGCACGCCTGGCACGAGCACGACGCCGCGGCGCACGGCCCCTTGCGGGCGGTAGATGCGCGCGGCCAGCCGGCCGTGCCGCGACGGCACCGTGACCGCCGTCGTGCGATACGCGAGCTCGCCGAAGGCCGCGATCGGCTCGGCCCAGCCGTGGATGTCCGCGGCGCGGAGCACGAAGGCGGCGCCACGCTGGTAGCCGGGCAGCACCAGTCCGGCCGCGACGAGCGCCGCCGCCACCACGAGCAGCGTCACGGGTCGAGCGCTCCGCACGGGGGCGATGATATCGTGATCAGGCACGAATCATCGGGCACAAGGCACAAGGAAGTCTCTCGTGCCTCGTGCCTGAAGCCTGGACATGAAGCCACTGATCATCGCCATCGACGGCCCGTCGGGAGCGGGCAAGGGCACCGTGGCGCGCGCCGTCGCGCGCGCGCTGCAGTATCGACACGTGGATACCGGCGCGATGTATCGCGCGCTCGCCTGGAAGGCGATGCAGGAGGGGCAGGATCTGTCAGAGGAGGCTGGCGTGGCGGCCATCGGCGAGCGCGCCATCTTCGAGCTGGATGCCGGGCGCATCCGGATCGACGGTCACGACGTGGCCGCGGCCATCCGCACGCCGGATATCGATGCCGCGGCGGCCCTGGTGGCGCGGCATCCGGCGGTGCGGCGCGTGCTGGTGGCGCGCCAGCGGGAGTACGGCCAGGACGGCGCCATCGTGATGGAGGGGCGCGACATCGGCACCGTCGTGTTCCCGGACGCCGACGTGAAGATCTACCTCGACGCTTCGCCCGAAGAACGGGCCCGCCGCCGCGCGCTGGACCCGGCGCACGCCAGCTCGCAAGGGCGAGCGCTGTCGGAGGTGGCCACCGCGCTGGCCGCGCGCGACCGGAGCGATTCGACGCGCGCGGCTTCGCCGCTCGCCATCGCGCCGGACGCCGTGGTGATTGATACGACGGGGGTGCCCGTCGAACAGGTCGTCGCCCGCGTGCTGGAAATCGTGCGAGCGCGCGAATAGGGTTCAGGATTCCAAACCCAGAACCCTACTTCTGCCGCTCTCTGTAGTCTTCCGCCGACGCGGGATCCAGCTCCCACCGCTTCTTGTCGCGATCGTCGATCTTGTCCACGCCGCGCAGTTCCTCGTTGTCCTGGTACTCGACGCCGAGCGCCTTGCCGATGTCGTCCACGCGCTGCTGATCCGGCGTCGGGTTGTCGCCGCCGGGCGCTTCCTCGCCGCTCGAGTACGCGTTCTCCCAGTCGGCGTCGACGTCGCCTCCCGTGAGGGCCGGGCTGGTCTCGGTGTGCTCGCGCAAGGCCTCGCGCAGCTCCTCGCGACCGGTCCGCGCAGCCGACGGGTGACGGTCGAGGTCGAGCGAAGACGGCGGGCCCTGAACGTCCTCCTCCTCCACCTCGGGGAGCCGCTTCCGCTCGCGTTCCAGGTACGGCGATCGGCCCCCTTTTGCCGTCGGGCGGGCCTTCAGGCGCGCGCTGGCCCGCGGGGTCCGTCCCGGCGGCTTCCGGGAGGTTTTCTTCGACGTTGTCCTGCGGGCGGTCTTCCGGACGGTCTTCCGGGCCATCTTCCGGGTTCGTTTCCGCGCCGGTTTTGTCGCTTTCCGGCGCCGTTTGGCCGCCCCCTTGCGTCCCGCCGCTCGCCGCTTCGCCTTCGCCATGCGCCCCCTCTTTAGCTTGACCGTACGCCTGTAAGTAATTTATATTGTATTGCTTATCGCAAATCCAGCGACAGCAATCTAGGGTCCGCCGGAGCCCGAAATTCCGGTAGTTCGTCAGAGGAGGACCGGCAGTTCATGGCAAGTTCAAACGAAATCACGAAGAAACCGATCGAAGGAGGTGCTGTCAGCGACGACGCGGTCGATCCCGAGGAATATCAGCGACTGCTGGAACTCTATGACAACAGTTTCCGGAATCTCTCCGAGGGAGAGGTGGTCAAGGGCACCGTGCTCAAGGTCACCCCGTCGGAGGTCGTCGTCGATGTGGGCTACAAGTCGGAGGGGATGATCCCGATTGAGGAGTTCATCGACGAGACCGGCACCGTGACGGTGCAGCCGGGCGACACGGTGGACGTGCTGCTCGAGCGCACCGAGGACCGCGACGGCTACGTCGTGCTGTCCCGCGAGAAGGCCGAGAAGATGAAGATCTGGGACGAGGTCGAGAAGGCCTACGCGGAGCGGAAGGTCGTCATCGGCCGCGTCATCGAGCGGATCAAGGGAGGCCTCGCGGTGGACATCGGCGTCCGCGCGTTCCTGCCCGGATCGCAGATCGACGTGCGTCCCGTCCGCAACCTCGACGCGCTGAAGGGGCAGGAGCTCCGCATGCGCGTCATCAAGGTCAACAAGAAGCGGGGCAACATCGTGCTGTCGCGCAAGGCGCTGCTCGAGGAGGAGAACGCCGAGCGGAAGAAGCACACGCTCGACACGCTCGCCGAGGGCAAGGTGCTGCGCGGCACGGTGAAGAACATCACCGACTACGGCGCCTTCATCGACCTGGGCGGCATCGACGGCCTGCTGCACATCACGGACATGTCGTGGGGGCGCGTCGGCCATCCCTCCGAGCTGTTCAAGGTCAACGACGAGATCGATGTCGTCGTCCTCAAGTACGACCCGGCGACCGAGCGGGTGTCGCTCGGGCACAAGCAGCTGGTGGGCGATCCGTGGCAGACCGTCATCGAGCGGTACCCGGTGGGACACCGCGTGAACGGGAAGGTCGTGAGCCTCACCGACTACGGCGCGTTCATCGAGCTGGAGCCGGGGGTCGAGGGGCTGATCCACGTTTCCGAGATGTCGTGGAGCAAGCGCGTGAAGCACCCGTCGAAGGTGCTGAACGCGGGGGATCCGGTCGAGGCGATGGTCCTCGGCGTGGATCCGGCGGCGCGGCGGATCTCGCTCGGCCTCAAGCAGGTCGAGTCGAACCCGTGGCACGAGCTTGCCGACAAGTACCCGGTGGGCACGAACATCACCGGCAAGGTGCGCAACCTCACCGAGTTCGGCGCGTTCGTCGAGGTCGAGGAGGGCATCGACGGCCTGATCCACATCTCCGACATGTCGTGGAGCAAGCGGATCAAGCACCCGTCGGAAGTCCTCAAGAAGGGGGACACCGTCCAGGCGATGGTGCTCAATATCGACGCCGACAACCAGCGGCTGTCGCTCGGCCTCAAGCAGCTGCAGACCGACATCTGGGACGAGTTCTTCTCCCAGCACAAGGTCGGCGAGATCGTCGAGGGCAAGGTGGTGCGCGTCACCAATTTCGGCGCCTTCGTCGAGCTGGCGGACGGCATCGAGGGGCTGATCCACGTGTCGGAGTTCGACGACCAGCGCGGCGAGCGCCTCGAGCTGCAGGTGGGCGAGAGCTACCAGATGAAGATCATCAAGCTCGTGCCCGGCGAGCGGAAGATCGGTCTCAGCATCCGCGCGCTGAAGAGCGACGAGTTCCGCACCGACTGGGAGGAGTACAACGAGTCGTCCGGCCGCCCGGGCGCCACGCTCGGCGACCACTTCCGGCAGCTGAATCGGGGCGAGTAAGCGAAAGGGGACCCTCATGGGGGCACCAATGACCAAGGCGGAACTCGTCGAAGAAGTTTCGCGCGTGTCGGATCTCACGAAGAAGCACTCCGAGCTGATCGTGGACACGGTGTTCAAGAGCATCATCGATGCGCTGCACCGCGGCGAGAAGATCGAATTGCGTGGGTTCGGCAGCTTCCGGCTGCGGCAGCGTGAGCCGCGGAAGGGACGCAACCCGAAGACGGGTGACAAGGTCGACGTGCCGCCGAAGAAGGTGCCCTACTTCAAGCCTGGCAAGGAGCTGAAGGACCTGATCAACCGCATCGAGGCGGAAGCGGCGGTCGCGCCGGCTCCTGCGTCGGTGGTCCCGGGGATCCCCAACGGCTCCGATTCGATGCTCACCTGAAATCCTTGTTGTGGCTGCCACGAATGGCGTGGCAGCCGCACCAGTCACGCTGTGGAGCGACTCTGGAGCCCGTGGAGGCTCGCGTACGTGACCGGTACCGGTAATCCGGATCCGGGCTGCATCTTCTGCGGCGCGCTCGATCGCGCGGCGGCGGAGCCGCTCGTCGTCCACGTCGGCGAGACCTGTTTCGTCATTCTCAACCTGTATCCCTACAACAACGGCCACCTGATGGTGGTCCCCAAGCGGCACATCGGGACGCTGGCGTCCGCGACGGCCGAGGAGCTGGGCGAGCTGATGCAGCTGACGCAGCTCGCCGAAGTCGCCTTGACCGAGGCCTACACCCCGCACGGGATGAACATGGGCATCAACCTGGGGCGCCCGGCCGGAGCCGGCGTTCTCGACCACCTGCACATCCACGTCGTGCCCCGCTGGAACGGCGACACCAATTTCATGTCGGTCGTCGGCAACGTGCGCGTCCTGCCGGAGGAACTGCCGCAGGTGTCGGCGAGGCTGAGGCCGATCTTTGAGCGGTTGTGCAGCCGCCGGCCTTGAGGCCGGCGATTTCGGCTGCGCCGGTCTGAAGACCGGCGGCTACACGTCTACGCCACTATGGACTTCTCCTTCACCCCTGAGCAATCCGCCTTCCGCGACGCCGCGGCGCGGTTTGCGTCCGCGCGCGTGGCGCCGCAGGCGGCGCACATCGATCGCGACGCCGAGTTTCCACGCGCGCTGATTGCCGAGGCCGCGAAGGCCGGGCTGTGCGGCGCGACGATCGCGCCCGAGTGGGGCGGCGCCGGCCAGGACTACGTGGCGTACGCGCTGGCGCTCGAAGCGGTGGCGCGCGCCAGCGCGACGGTCGCCGTCATCCTCGCCGTCAACAACTCGCTCGTCGCGGAGCCGATCGCGCAGTTCGGCAGCGACGCGCAGAAAGACGCCTGGCTGCGCGATCTCGTGAGCGGCCGCCGGCTCGGCGTGTTCGCGCTGTCGGAGGAGCAGGCAGGGACCGACGCGGCGAACCAGCGCACCATCGCGACCCTCGATGGCAGCGGGTACGTGATCAACGGGCGGAAGGTGTGGACCGCGAACGCCGAAGCGGCCGACGTCGCGGTCGTGTTCGCCGCCACGCAGCCCGGGCTGCGCGGCCGCGGGGTCTCCGCGTTCCTCATCCCGTTCGATACGCCCGGCGTCCACCGCCACGTCTCGGCCGACTCGCTCGGCGTCCGCGGGCTCGGGTGCATGGACCTGGAACTCAAGGACGTGCGCGTCGACGCGGGGGCGATGCTCGGCTCGCGCGGCGAGGGTTTCAAGATCGCGCTGTGGGCGCTCGACGGCGGGCGCGTCGCGATCGCCGCGCAGGCGCTGGGGGTCGGCGCCGCGGCGCTCGACGAGGCGCTCGCGCACGCGAAACAGCGGGAGACGTTCGGCCAGCCGATCGCGAACTATCAGGCGATCCAGTGGATGCTCGCCGACATGGCCACCGAGCTGGAAGCCGCGCGCATGCTCATGTGGCAGGCCGCCGACGCGCGCACCCGCAAGCCATCCGCCCGCCTCGAAGCCTCCATGGCGAAGCTCGCCGCGTCCGAGGCTGCGCACCGGGCGGCGGACAAGGCGATGCAGATCCTGGCCTCCGCCGGCTACCGCCGCGGCTCCACCGTCGAGCGGCTGTTCCGCGACGTTCGCGCGACGGAAATCTACCAGGGCACCTCAGAGGTCCAGCGGATGATCATCGCCGAGCAGGTGCTCGGGCTCCGGGGCTGAGCGGGCTCTGACGGATGGTTCTCACGGATTGCAGAACACAAGAGGCTTTCCGTTGTTCTCATCCCAGGATCTGTTTCGCGATCGTCTGCAGCTGCAGGTTTGACGTTCCCTCGTAGATCTGCCCGATCTTGGCGTCGCGGTACAGCTTCTCGACGGGGTAGTCCTTCACGAAGCCGTAGCCGCCGAAGAGGTTGACGGCGAGCGACGACACGCGTTCGGCGACTTCGGACGACAGCAGCTTGCAGATCGCCGCCTCGGTCAGGAACGGGCGGCCGGCATCCCGGAGCCGCGCGGCATTGTAGACGCTGAGCCGCGCGGCTTCGATCTCCGCGGCCGCGCGCGCGAGCTGGTGCTGCACCGCCTGGAAGTCGGCGATGCGCTGCCCGAACTGCCTGCGTTCTTTCGTGGCCGATGCCAATCCGCCCTTCGTTGAGGGTTTCGATCGCCACCTTGTAGCCCTTCCCGACCTCGCCAAGCACGCCGGTCTTCGGCACGCGGCAGTCCTCGAGGATCAGCTCGCACGTGCTGCTCGCCCGGATCCCGAGCTTGTCTTCCGTCTTGCCAACGGTGAATCCGTCGAACCCGCGCTCGACGATGAAGGCGGTGATGCCCCGGTACCCGGCGCCGGGGTCGATGCTGGCGAACACGATGAAGATGTCCGCCTCGTTGCCGTTCGTGATCCACAGCTTGCGCCCGTTGAGCACGTAGTGGTCGCCGTTGTCCACGGCGCGGGAGGCCAGCGCGAAGGCGTCGCTTCCCGACCCGGCCTCCGAGAGGGCATACGCGCCGACGGTCGTCGCGGCGAGCCGCGGCAGGCAGCGCTGCTTCAGCGCGTCGCTGCCCCAGCGCATCAGGGCGTTGATCACGAGCGTGTTCTGCACGTCCACGAGCACGCCCACCGACGGATCCACGCGCGACAGCTCTTCCACCGCGAGCACGGAATGGAAGAAGCGGCCGCCCGCGCCGCCGTGCGCCTCGGGCACTTCGATGCCCATGACGCCGAGGTCGAACAGTTTCTTGATCAGCTCTTTCGGGATCTTCGCCTGCTCGTCCATCTCGCGGGTGAGCGGCCGGACGTGGTCTTCGGCGAAGTCGCGCACGCTGTCACGGAAGATGATCTCGTCTTCGGTCAGGACGGTCAGTGGAGGAATGCTGTCGACTGTCTGCTGGCTCACAATCTGCAAATGTTATCATTCCATCCGGGCCGCCAGATCGTCCGATCTGTCATGAACAGAGCCATTGTCGTTCCGCTCGCCCTCCTGCTCGGCGCCGCCGCTCTCGCTGCGCAGACGCCCACCCCCGCCGGCCAGCAGCCGCCACCGGCGCCGGCGGGGCAGGCACCGCAGCAGCCGATTTTCCGGCGAGGCGTCAGCTACGTCAGCGTTGACGTCATCGTGACCGACAACAAGGGAAACCCCGTTCTCGACCTGAAGCCCGAAGACTTCGAGGTGACCGAGGAAGGGAAGCCGCAGAAGGTCGAATCGTTCCAGGTGATCAGAGTCGGGCAGGAGGCTGGCGGGACCGTCCCGTCCCCGATCCGGACGCAGGCGGACATCGAGCGCGAGGCGGAGCGCGCCGACGTGCGCATCTTCGCGTTCCTGCTGGACGACTACCACGTGCGGCGCGGCGCGAGCCTGGGCGTGCGCGACCCGCTCGTCCGGTTCGTGCAGCAGCAGATTGCGCCGACCGACCTGGTCGGCATCATGTATCCGCTCACGCCGGTCAGCGATTTCGCGCTGTCGCGCAACCGCGACGGGCTGGCGAACGCGTTGAAGAGCTTCCTGGGCCGGAAGTACGAGTACGAGCCGCGCAACGAGTTCGAGGAGCGATACGCGTACTACCCCGCGGAGACGGTCGAACAGATTCGCAACCAGGTGACGCTCTCGGCGCTGCGCGCGCTCGTCACGCACCTGGGCGGCCTGCGGGAGGGACGGAAGGCCGTGATCCTCGTCAGCGAGGGGTTCTCCAACACGCTGCCCGCTCAGCTGGCGGACCCCGTGGCGGCGATGCCCGGGTACGGAAACCCCGCCCGCGGCCGTCCGGGCGCGGTGCCCGATTCGGCGGGGCCGACCACCCGCGACTTTTTCGCGCAGGTGGACCTGATGTCGGAGCTTCGCGAGGTCTACTCGGCCGCCAATCGTTCCAACACCGCGATCTACACGCTCGATCCGCGTGGGTTGTCGGCCTTCGAGTTCGACATCAACGAAGGGGTGGGGAGCAACGTCGATCGCCAGATGGCCAATGCGACCCGCGACACGCTCTACACGCTGGCGGGCGAGACCGACGGGCGCGCGATCATCAACCGCAACGATCTGGACGGCGGCCTGCGGCAGATCGTGCGCGACTCGAGCGCGTACTACCTGCTCGGCTACAACTCCACGGAGTCGCCGGCCGACGGGAAATTCCACGCGATCAGGGTGCGCGTGAAGCGCCCCGGCGTGCAGGTCCGCGCGCGCAAGGGCTACTGGGCGTACTCGGCGGAAGACGCGGCGCGCATCACCGAATCGGGCGCCGCCGCGGCGGCCGGCACGCCCGCGGTGCCGCCCGAAATCGAACGCGCACTCTCGTCGATGGCCGTGCCGCGCAGCCGCCCCGCTCGCACGTGGATCGGCACCATGCGTGCCGATGACGGCAGGACGCAGGTGACCTTCGCGTGGGAGCCGGCGTCGGCCGGCCCGGGATCGGTCGGTGGCGCGACACCGGCCAGAATCTCGCTGACGGTCGTGGCTCCCGGCGGCGAGCCGTTGTTCCGCGGGACGGTGGAGGAGCGCACGGCGGCGCGATTCGTGGTGCCGCCTGGCCCGGTGCAGATTCGCTACAACATCGAGGCCGCTGACGGCCGCGTGATCGATTCGGACAGCCGCGAGCTGGTGGCTGCCGATTACCTCCGGCCGCAGCTTCAGCTGTCGACCCCGGTCCTCCTGCGCGGCCGGACGGCGCGCGACCTGAACGCGCTGCGCGCGGACGCCGCGGCCTCTCCGACCGCGTCACGCGAGTTCAGCCGCGCCGAGCGCCTGGTTGTCCGCGTCCAGGCCTATTCGCCGGGCGACCAGCCGCCGGCGGTGACCGCGCGTCTCCTCAATCGAACCGGCAAGCCGATGGCGGATCTGCCGATGAAGGCGCCGACCGGCGGCGCGCGCGACTTCGAGGCCGAGCTGCCGCTGGCCGCGCTCGCGGCCGGCGAGTACCTCGTGGAGATCAAGGCCTCGGCGGCCGAGGGCGAGGCGAAGGAACTGGTGGCGTTTCGGGTCGGGAGCTGACGTCGGCCGGGCTCAATCCACTGACTATCGCCCGCGCACGCGCAGCGGCCGCGCCGCGTCGGTCGCGGCCCCGATCTTCACCGCGTACCCGCGCCTGAGCGCGACATCGTCATCGGTGACGATGTGCACGTCGAGGAGGCGGGGGGTGCGGCGGCCGGTGCGCAGGTAGTTCGTCTCGGCGAGGGCGGCGCTCCAGCCGTCGAGCCAGTCCATGAGGGCGCGCCGCTGGTTGTAGCTGCCGGCGAAGTGCACGAGCAGGTCGATGTCGCTCGACGCGCCCGCCGTCCCGTTCCGGGTGCTCCCGAAGACATAGAACGCTTCGATCCCGAGGCGGTCGATGTCCGCCTCCTCGGCGATGCGTTCCGCCATTCGCATGCGCCAGCGCGAGTGCTCGTCGCTCGAGTAGGACGGCGGCGCCGCCGCCGGCTCCACGGCCCGGAGGCTCCGCGCCTGCACGGCTTCGGGCTCCGCAAACATCCCGAGCGCCTGCTCCTGGTCGGCGTTCATCAGGACGCGCAGCGTGAGCCCGCCCGTGGCCTCGGCGACGTCGATGACGCGGATCGCGCGCGCCAGGTGCGCGTACTTCGGGAGCATGGCGGCCAGGACGCTCGGCCTGGTCTGCAGGAAGTTGACGTCGAAGATCGTGTCGGGGTCGTCGGGGAAGATCGGCAGATACCTGATCGCCGACTCCACCAGGTCCTGGAAGAAGTGGGTGCCGAACGACAGTTCCGGCACGTAGCTGCCGCGGCGCGCCGCCACTTCGATCAGCATCGCGGAGTGGTTGATGTCCGAATAGGTGACCTGCACGCCCAGCCGGATGTCGCCGCGGCTGCCCCAGCGCCCCGGCCCGATGAGCACGAAACGCCGCTTCGGCAGCAGCTTGTTCAGCCGTCCCACGGCACGGCCCACCTCGATCAGGTCGGTGCGCTTCGCGAGCGACTGGTAGCCTTCCGGATCGACGTACACGATGTGCGTGAGGTTGGGGACGCGCCCGTCGGACACGTACCGCTTCGTCGAGAACAGCACGCGGTCGCGCGGCACGTCCTGGGGCACCGAGACGGCCGCCTCGGCGGCCGCGGAGCTCTGGGGGCGGCACTGCAGCAGGTAGAACCGTTCGCCATCGGACGCGAACTCGATGTCGACCGGCATCTCGAGCTTGTCGCTGAGCACGCGCAGCAGCGCCCGCATCTTCGCGATGAAGCGCGTGTCGCGCACCAGCCCTTCGAAGGTCACGACCGTCACCGCGCGCTTCGGGTTCCACCCGAACGGGGGCATCCGCAGCACGCCGCTTTCATCCATGACGGAGATGATCCGGCGGACCATCGGGTACTCGTCGCCGTGCTGCGCGATCAGGTCGGAGACGAGCACCGTCTCGAACTGCCGCGTCTCCAGGTTGATGACGTCGATCTTCTTGGGCGAGTAGCGCTCGATCTCCTCGCGCGTGACGTTCACGCGCAGGCCCGGCTGCCCCGGCGCGATGAGCACCGGGTAGTCGTCGCTGACCCGATCGACCGCGCGGGTGCCGAGGCCCGGCACGAGCCGGAGGAGCCCGTCCTGCCGCCGGATGCGCGGCGACCACCGGAACTCGTTGCGGCTGAACGCGACGCCGCCGTACGCCGGGAGGAAGTAGGGCCCGACCCGCGTGCCGACCACCGCCTGGATCATGATCGCCATCTCCTCGTAGAAGTCGAGGAGCCCGCGGGCCGCGCGGTACTCGATGGGGTCGGGGCCGAAGACCGAGGCGTAGACCTCGGCGATCGCATCGAGCAGCGCGGCCAGCCGCTCCCGCTTCGTGCCCTGGTTGGCGAGGAACAGGCTCTTGTACTTCCCGGAGAACGAGCTGCCGATGCGGTCCTCGAGCAGCGACGAGCTGCGGACGATCAGCGGGACCTCGCCGAAGTCGTCGAGCGCGTTCGACAGGCCCTCCACGAGGTCCGGCGGGAACTCGGAGTGCTTGAACACCTGCACGATCTGCGGGTACTCGCGCCGGATCTGCTCGATGTCCAGGTACTTCCGGTTCTGCACGTCGTCCAGCTCGTTGTACTCGAAGAAGGCGAGCGCGGCGTCCGAGGTGAGGTACCACGTCTTGGGAACGTTGATCTCACCGAGGAGCTCCGCGTCCTCGTGCGCGCGGCCGATGATCGCGGCGGCGAGCAGCAGTCCGGACGCCTTCCCGCCCAGCTTCCCGTGACTGCTCGCGGCGTCGACCGTTCGAGAGAGCACGCGGCTGTAGTCCTCGACGCCGATGAACCGCTTCGCCTTGGCGACGAACTCGATGTCGTCGGTCAGGAGGCGGCGGGCGAGCGCCGCGCGCAGCCCCGTGCGGACGGCACGCGACAGCTCGCGGTCCCGCCCGGCGAAATGCTCCTGGAAGTGCAGCGCCTGCGCGATGTCGGAGAGCGACCGGTGCTGCCGCTGGACCGCCTCGATGAGGATGCCGGACTTGTCGTCCTTGATCCACTTTTCGAGGTCCTTGAGGATTTCCTCGGGCGCGAGGTGGCGCGACGCGATGCCGAAGGTTTCCTCGACCGGAGCGGTCGCGGCCCGCACCGCGATCGGCTGGTTGTCGGTCAGGGCGTCTTCTTCCGGCAGCCCCGCGGCGGCGCGTTGCAGCAACGGCTGCGCCTCGTTGATCCCCCGCCAGCACAGGTGGTTCACCATGCGCCGGGTGATACGGCCGAGGAGAGCCGGGTCACTCTCGCGGAGGAATGAAACGACGGACTGCCAGTCGGACATGGAAAAGGGCCGCACGCCCACAGGGACGTGCGGCCCTTAGTGTACAGCTATACCCACCCTCGATCCCTGCACGCCCGGGCGACGCGGTTGATGGCGACGACGTAGGCGGCGTCGCGCATGTAGAGCTTCTGGCGCTGCGCGATGTCGTAGACGCCCGCAAACGCGCTGGTCATCTTCGTGTCCAGCTTGCTCAGGACCTCTTCGCGCTCCCAGTAGTAGTTCATGTTGCTCTGCACCTGCTCGAAGTAGCTGCAGGTGACGCCGCCGGCGTTGGCGAGGAAGTCGGGAATGTTGAAGATGTTCCGCTTCTTCAGCACCTCGTCGGCTTCCGGCGCCGTCGGGCCGTTCGCTCCCTCGGCGAGAACGCGGACGCTGCGGGCGATCTTCTCGACGTTGTCCGCGCGCACCTGGTTCTCGAGCGCCGCGGGAATCACTACGTCCACTTCCTGCTCGATCCAGGCGCCGCCGGGCAGGATCTCGCACCCGATGTCCCGCGCCTTGGCCTTGTCGATCCCGCCGAACTTGTCGGTGATCTGCATGAGCGAGTCGAACTGCAGGCCGTCGGCCCGGCGGCAGGTGTACGCGGCCTGATCCTTCTGATCCCACGACGAGACCGCGATCACTTTCCCGCCCAGGTTGGTGAACAGCTGGATCGCGTACTGCGCGACGTTGCCGAAGCCCTGGACGCTGGCGGTGCACCCGTCGATCCTGGCGCCCATGGCCTTCAGCGCCTCGCGGATGGTGAAGACCACGCCGTAGCCCGTCGCCTCGGTGCGGCCGAGCGACCCGCCGAGCCCCACCGGCTTGCCGGTGATCAAACCCGGGTAGTGCTGGCCTTTATTGATGGTCTCGAACTCGTCGAGCATCCACACCATGTGCTGCGGGTTGGTCATGACGTCGGGCGCGGGCACATCGACGAGCGGGCCGATGTCGCGCGCGACCTGGCGCACCCAGCCGCGGCAAACCAGCTCCTGCTCGTGCGCGCTGAGATTGTGCGGGTCGCAGACGACGCCCCCCTTGCCGCCGCCGAGCGGGATGTCCACCACCGCGCACTTCCAGGACATCCACATCGCGAGCGCGCGGACGGTGTCGATCGTCTCCTGAGGGTGAAAGCGGATGCCCCCCTTGGACGGGCCGCGCGCGTCGTTGTGCTGCACCCGGAAGCCGGGGAAGATCTTCACGTGCCCGTCGTCCATCCGGACGGGAATGGTGAAGTGGTACTCGCGCTGCGGGACGCGGAGCAGCTCTCGCGTCGCGCGGTCGAGATCGAGCAGATCGGCGACGCGGTCGAACTGCCGCTGCGCCATTTCAAACGCGTTGAATGATGTGTGTTCCGACATGATGGCTGTGCTCATTGGGGGTACCTCGCGCGTACAGGCGACGCGCGCAGGTGAGAGGACGGTGCATCACCGGTGCCATGAGGCGGCGCGAAGACCCTCCAGCGTAGCGTGAAACACCGCCGCTGTCCACCCGCGCGCCGCACCCGGCAGTGGTCAACTTTCGCTGAGCCGTGTCGTTCGGCTACTTTACAGGCGGACGTTCGATTTCTGTGTACCGGTCGAAGACATCGAACATCGCCCACGACACGCTCGACAGGTCCGCCCCCTTCGGCGGCAACGCGGCGTGAACGACCTTTCGGCCCTTCGTATTCAGAAATTCCACGGCCGGAACCAGGTCGCGGTCCGAGGTCGCAAGCACGGCCAGGTCGTACGCGCTCTCCCAAGCCAAGCGAATCATGTCGGTCGCGATCAATGTGTCGACGCCCTTTTCTTGACTTGGTCGAATTGGTCTCTTGCAATGCGGACAATCGGCAATGGTTTGATGGCATTCCGGACAGTCGGGCGCCGCCTTCGGTTTCCGTTCTCGGCACTCGACGATCAATCCCGGCTGCTTCGTCAACCACGAATTAACCCAGCCAAAGAACTTCTTGTCCGACTCCTTGCGGGGATCGTACGAGACGTACAGGTGTGCGCCTTCAAACGAATGCCCGGAGAGGCCCGCCGCCTCGCACGCACGAGCGGCAAGCCACGGACCCAATTTCCGCCATTCGATTTGGAATCGAGTGTCTGCCAGCTTTTTGCTTTTGGCGATCCGCTCGTTCAACGTGAGTTGAAAGTTCCAGTAGTCCACAAACACACGGACTCGCGTGATTGTGATATTGGTGCTGGAAGCGGCAGGCGCGGAAGTCGAATCTCGTGGCATTGCAGCCCTCTCTTTTACCCTCAAAAAAACATCAGGGGGTATCGCCTGACGGCGTACCCCCTGGGGCTAATATTACCGCCGAGATTGCAGTTCTCAGTACAGAGAACCTCAGCGATGGGCTACAACGCCACTCAATATAAGCCCCCATTACCTGCCGCGTCAAGCACAATAAAAGCGAAATAGCACATCGTTCCTAAGCGGCTCAAGTACCACGTTTTAAGAGAAGGTGTCAGGCCGCCTACGCAGCTTTCTTTCTCGACCTCGACGGCGTCGAGCAGTCCTACCTCTCCGGCGCGCGCCCTCCTCCTGCCGCGCCGTGGTCTCGCCGATTTCCCGGCAGCCGAACGTGTGAAATCGCTGGCGCGTGCTCGGCGACCGCCACCGACCGGCTCGCGTCGCCGGCCGGGGCACGGACGCGCGGGTCAGGACGCGTGCAATGCGCGGAAGCCCAATTGAGTCTGCGTGTTCCGCGCGTGACGCGGCAAGCCTTCTATATAATTGATGCGTCATGCCCAAGAGCGTCACCGCCGAGACCGACAAGCAGCGTTGGGAGCGCGAAACGCTCGCGGTCGTGCTCAAGAAGAGCCCGGAGCGCGGCCTGCCGTTCACGACGATTTCCGGCCGCGAGATCGACCGGCTCTACACCCCGGACGAGGTGGCCGGGCTCGACTACCAGCGCGACCTCGGGCATCCCGGCGAGTTTCCCTACACGCGCGGCATTCATCCCACCGGCTACCGCGGCAAGCTCTGGACCATGCGGCAGTTTGCCGGGTTCGGGACGCCGGAAGAGACCAACGCGCGCTACAAGCAGCTGCTGAAGGCGGGCGGCACCGGGTTGAGCGTGGCCTTCGACCTGCCGACGCTGATGGGGCGCGACCCGGATCACGGTCTCTCGCTTGGCGAGGTGGGCAAGTGCGGCGTCAGCATCGCCACGCTGGCCGACATGGGGCGGTTGTTCGACGGCATCGACCTGGGCGCGATCACGACGTCGATGACGATCAACTCTCCCGCGCCGATCGTCTTCGCGATGTATCTCGCGGTGGCCGAGAAGCAGGGGGCCGATTGGCGGCGGCTCTCCGGCACGATCCAGAACGACATCCTGAAGGAATACATCGCGCAGAAGGAGTACATCTTCCCGCCGCGGCCGTCGATGCGCTTCATCACCGACGTGTTCGCGTTCTGCTCGAAGGAAGTGCCCCGCTGGAACACGATCTCGGTGAGCGGCTATCACATCCGCGAGGCGGGCTCGACCGCGCTCCAGGAGCTGGCGTTCACGCTGCGCGACGGCATCGAGTACGTGCAGTGGGGCGTGGATGCGGGGCTCGACGTGGACGACTTCGTGCCGCGCATGTCGTTCTTCTTCAACGCGCACAGCGATTTCTTCGAGGAGATCGCGAAGTACCGCGCGGCGCGGAAGCTGTGGGCCGAGGTGATGCGCGACCGCTTCGGCGCGAAGAGCGACCGCTCGTGGAAGCTGCGCTTCCACACGCAGACGGCCGGCGTGTCGCTCACCGCGCAGCAGCCGTACAACAACGTCGTGCGGACGGCGCTCCAGGCGCTCTCCGCCGTGCTGGGCGGTACCAACTCGCTCCACACGAACTCGCTGGACGAGGCGCTCGCGCTGCCGACGGCGGAGGCCGCGACGCTCGCGCTGCGCACCCAGCAGATCATCGCCCACGAGAGCGGCGTCACGAACATGGTGGACCCGCTCGGCGGCTCGTACTTCGTCGAGAAGCTCACGCTCGACATGGAAGAGGGCGCGAAGCAGTACGTCGACACGATCGACCGGCTGGGCGGGATGGTCGCGGCCATCGAGCAGGGCTATCCGCAGAAGGAAATCGCCGAGGCCTCCTATCGCTTCCAGCAGTCCGTCGAGCGGCGCGACAAGATCATCGTGGGCGTCAACGGTTTCGTGATGGAGAACGAGGAGCCGATCCCGATTCTCTACATCGACGAGACCACCGCCGAGCGGCAGGTGGATCGGCTGGCCGCGCTGAAGAAGTCGCGCGACAACGACGCCGTGCGCCGCGCGCTCGACGCGCTGCGCGCGGCGGCGGCGGGAGGCGAGAACACGATGTACCCGCTCATGGACTGCGCGCGCGCGTACGCCTCGGTCGGCGAGATGTGCGACGCGCTCCGCGAGGTGTGGGGGGAGTACGAGGAAGAGCCGTTGATCTAGGGGCCAGAGGCCAGAGGCCAGGTACGTTGGCTGTCTGGTCCCTGGCCTCTGGTACCTGGAACTTATGCGCAAAATACGAGTCGTCATCGCGAAGCCGGGGCTGGACGGGCACGACCGCGGCGCGAAGGTCATCGCGCGCGCGCTGCGCGACGCCGGCATGGAAGTCATCTATACCGGGTTGCGGCAGACGCCCGAGCAGATCGTCGGCGCCGCGCTGCAGGAGGACGCCGACGTCATCGGCCTGTCGATCCTGTCCGGCGCGCACATGCACGCGTGCCCGCGCGTCATGGAGCTGCTCAAGGAAAAGGGGCTCGGCGACGTCATGGTCGTGGTGGGCGGCATCATCCCGGATGTGGACATCCCGAAGCTGAACGCGATGGGCATCACCGGCATCTTCCTGCCGGGCACGCCGATGCAGGAGATCATCGCCTTCATCGACCAGCATGCCCGGCTGCGCACGGAGCCTGTCTGACATGCCGAAGCTCCTGCTGGCCGACGACAGCGTGACGATCCAGCGCGTCATCGAGCTGACGTTCGCGGACGAGAACATCCAGGTCGTCGCCGTCGGCGACGGACAGCAGGCCATGACGCGCATCGACGCCGAGCCGCCCGACATCGTCCTGGCGGACATCGGCATGCCCGAGCGCGACGGCTACGAAGTGGCCGCCCACGTCAAGGGCAACCCGCGCACGGCGCACATCCCCGTCCTGCTCCTGACGGGCGCGTTCGAGCCGATCGACGAAGCGCGCGCGCACGCGGTGGGGTGCGACGGCGTGCTCGTCAAGCCGTTCGAGCCGCAGATGGTCATCAACCGCGTGAAGGATCTGCTGGCGGGACGGCGCCCGGCCTCGCTCTGGGCATCGCCGGGCGGCCCGCCGGCCCCGTCCGGCGCCACGTCTCCCGCGCCAGGCAAGCCGGTTGACGTGACGCCGAAGATCGCGTCGCCGTCCGCCCCGCGGGCCGACTCGCCCGGGGGCGAGGCCAGATCGCTGGAATCGCTCGACGACTATTTCGATCGGCTCGACGCCGCGTTCTCGACCGACGCCGCGCCCGCGGCGGGTTTCGACGCGCCGCTTGCGGCGCCGGCGGCGCCGGAAGCACACGGCGACTTCGGCACCTGGGACATTCCCTTCGAATCGCGCCAGGGCGGCAGCGCGCCCGAGCCCGCACGCGAGCCGCCGGCCGCGCCCGCTGCCACTTTGCCGGCCACGCGCGGCGCCGCGCCCGTGCCGCCGCCCAACGAGATTCCCACGATCGCGCCGGAGTCGCCTCCGGCGGCGCAGGCGCCGGCGCTCGCCGACGCGTTCGCGGCGCTGCTGGCCGCGGAGCAGAAGGTCGGCGTGCCCGCCGCGCCGCCGGCCGCGTCCTCCCTGGACGAGGCGGCGATCGACGAGATCGCGCGTCGCGTCGCGTCGCGCCTCACCGGCGACGCCGTGCGCTCGACCGTGCTGGATGTCGCCGAACGCCTCGTCCGCGAGGAAATCGAGCGAATCAAACAACAAGCGAAGCTGTGATGCCACACGTCCCGGAGAAGCCCGCGCTGGAGGGGCTCGAAGAGAAGTGGCGCGCGCGGTGGGAGGCCGAAGGCACGTATCGCTTCGATCGCACGCGCCCGCGCGCCGACATCTACGCGATCGACACGCCGCCGCCGACCGTCAGCGGATCGCTCCACATCGGACACGTCTTCTCGTACACGCACACCGACGTCATCGCGCGCTACCAGCGCATGCGCGGCCGCGAGGTGTTCTACCCGATGGGCTGGGACGACAACGGCCTGCCCACCGAGCGCCGCGTGCAGAACTACTACGGCGTGCGATGCGACCCGTCGCTGCCGCACGACGCCTCGTTCGTGGCCCCTGAGAAGCCGCCGAAGCCGCCAATCTCGGTGTCTCGCCGCAACTTCATCGAGCTGTGCGAGCGGCTGACGGCCGAAGACGAAAAGGTCTTCGAAGACCTGTGGCGCTTCCTCGGGCTGTCGGTGGACTGGTCGATGACGTACGCGACGATCGGCGCGCGCGCGCGGCGCGTGTCGCAGCGCGCGTTCCTCCGCCTGCTGCAGCGGGGCCAGGCGTACCGACTCGAGGCGCCGACGCTCTGGGACGTGGATTTCCGCACGGCCGTTGCGCAGGCGGAGCTCGAGGATCGCGAGATGCCGGGCGCGTACCATCGCGTCCGGTTCGGCACGGCCGGCGAGCTGGAAATCGACATCGAGACCACGCGCCCCGAGCTGATCCCGGCCTGCGTGGCGCTCGTCGCGCACCCGGACGACGAGCGCTACGCGCCGCTGTTCGGACGCGACATCCGCGTGCCGCTGTTCGGGACGCGCGTGCCGATCCGGCCGCACCCGCTCGCGAACCCGGAAAAGGGCACCGGCATCGCGATGTGCTGCACCTTCGGCGACCTCACCGACGTCACGTGGTGGCGCGAGCTGCGCCTGCCCGTCCGCGCGATCATCCAGGCCGACGGGCGGCTCGCGCCGGTCGCGTGGGGCTCCGCGGGATGGGAGACGAACGAGGCGGCGCAGGCCGCCGGCTTCTACGCGCAGCTCCAGGGGCTCCCCGTCGCGAAGGCACGCGACCGCATCGCCGACATCCTGAAGGGAACCGGCGACATGATCGGCGACGCGCGCCCGATCACGCACCCGGTGAAGTTCTACGAGAAGGGGGACCGCCCGCTCGAGATCGTCACCAGCCGGCAGTGGTTCATCCGGACGATCGAATTCCGCGATGCGCTCATCGCGCGCGGGAGCGAGCTGCAGTGGCACCCGCCGTACATGCGGGCGCGGTACGAGAACTGGGTGGAGGGGCTGAACGGCGACTGGTGCGTGAGCCGGCAGCGGTTCTTCGGTGTGCCGTTTCCGCTCTGGTATCGCGTGCGCACCGACGGCACGGTCGACTACGCCGATCCGATCCTTGCCCCCGAGGCGTCGCTGCCCGTCGATCCGTCGAGCGACGTCCCGCCGGGATTCAGCGCGGACCGGCGCGGCAGGCCGGGCGGCTTCATCGCCGACCCGGACGTGATGGACACGTGGGCGACCTCTTCGCTGACGCCGCAGATCGCCGCGGCGTGGGAGGAGGACGCGGATCTGTTCGCGCGCGTGTTCCCGATGCACCTGCGCCCGCAGGCGCACGACATCATCCGCACGTGGCTCTTCAGCACGGTGCTGCGGTCGCATCTCGAGCACGGGCGGCTGCCGTGGGCGAACGCCGCGATCTCGGGGTTCGTCGTGGATCCGGATCGCAAGAAGATGTCGAAGTCGAAAGGGAACGTCATCACGCCCATGGCGCTCCTGCAGGAGCACGGATCCGATGGGGTCCGTTACTGGGCGGCGGGCGGGCGGCCGGGCACCGACACGACGTTCGATCCCGGCCAGATGAAAGTGGGACGGCGCCTCGCGATCAAGATTCTGAACGCGAGCAAGTTCGTGCTGGCCTCCGCCGGCGGCGAGCGCGGAGCGGTGAGCGAGGTGCTGGACCGCGGCATGCTCACGATGCTCGCGCGCGTCGTGCGCGAGGCCACCGAGGCCCTCGAGGCCTACAGCTACACGAAGGCGCTCGAACGCACGGAATCGTTCTTCTGGTTTTTCTGCGACAACTACCTCGAGCTGGTGAAGTCGCGGCGCTACGGCGATCAGGGGGCTGCGGGCGCCGCGTCCGCCAATGCCGCCATGGCGATGGCCGTGGACACCTTCCTGCGGCTGTTCGCGCCGTTCCTGCCGTTCGTCACCGAGGAAGCCTGGTCCTGGTGGCGGGACGGATCGGTGCATCGCGCGGCGTGGCCGGACGCGGACGCGATCGTGGGCGCGATCGGCGCGGAAGATGACCGCGCCGCCTCCGCGCTCGAGTTCGGGGCGCTCGTGCTGAGCGAGGTGAGGAAGCGGAAGTCCGAAGCGCAGAAGCCGCTCAAGTCGCCCGTGGCGCGGGCGTCGATCCGCGACACGGCCGAGCGCATCGCGCTCCTCGATGCGGTGCGCGCCGACGTGACCGCCGCCGGGTTCATCCGGCAGATCGAGGCGCGCGAGTCACAGGAGTTTGGCGTCGATGTCGAGCTCGCGACCGAAGCTTGATCCGGCCGACTACCAGGATCTGGTCCGGCGCGCGCTGGAGGAGGACGTCGGCACGGGCGACATCACGACGCGCGCGACGGTTGCGCCCTCGCGCCGCGGCCGCGCGCAGCTCGTCGCCAAGTCCCCGCTCGTGCTGGCGGGCCTCGACATCGCCGAGGACGCCTTCCGCCAGGCCGATCAATGGAGCGTGGTCACGCGGCACCTCGATGACGGCGACCACTGCCCGGCCGGCGTCGTCGTGGCCGAGATCGACGGCTCCGCGGCGGGGCTGCTGACGGCGGAGCGGACGGCGCTGAACTTCCTGCAGCGCCTCTCCGGCATTGCGACGATGACGCGCCGGTTCGTGGATGCCGCCGCGGGCCGCATCACCATCCTGGACACGCGCAAGACGACGCCGACGCTGCGGGCGCTGGAGAAGTACGCCGTCCGCTGCGGCGGGGGCACGAACCACCGGTTCGGCCTCTTCGATGCGATCCTGATCAAGGACAATCACGCCCGGCTGGCGGGCGGCATTGGTGCGGCGGTGGAGCGGATGCGAGCCGCCGCGCGCGGTCTGCCGATTGAGGTCGAGGCGCAGTCGCTCGCGGATGTGGATGCCGCCATCGCCGCCCGCGCCGACATCATCCTGCTGGACAACCTGACGATCGCGGAGATCCGGGACGCGCTCGGCCGGATCGCCGGCCGCGCGAGGACGGAGATCTCCGGGGGCGTGACGCTCGACCGGCTGCCGGAGCTGGCCGCCACCGGCGCGGATTTCGTGTCAGTCGGCGGGCTCACGCACTCGGCGCCGGCGGCGGACTTGAGTCTGGAGATCGGAGAAAGGGGGACAGTCACACTGTCCCGGTCGCTGCCTCGGAAAGTGTGACTGTCCCCCTTATATGATTGGACGCCAGATCGTCTACGAGACCGAGGTCGGGTCGACCAATGACCTCGTGGCGGCGCGGGGGGCGCGCGGAGAGGCCGAGGGGTTCGTCCTGGTGGCGGACTCGCAGACGGCGGGACGCGGACGGCGCGGGCGCACGTGGTACTCGCCGCCCGGCAGCGGCCTGTATGCGTCGGTGCTGCTGAAACCGCCCGCCGAAGTGGTCGGACTGCTGACGCTGGCGGCCGCGGTCGCCTTGTGCGAGGCCGTGCGGGAGAGCACCGCGCTCGCCGTCGAGATCAAGTGGCCGAACGATTTGCTCGCGCCGGGCGGAAGGCGCAAACTGGCGGGCATCCTGGTCGAGGGCAGTGCGAGCGGCTCTCGCGTGGAGTACGCGGTGCTCGGGTTCGGCATCAACGTGGGGCCGAGCGCGTATCCCCCGGAGATTCGCGATCGGGCGACGTCGCTCGAGGAAGAACTGGGGCGGCCGGTCGACGCGTCGAGCGTTCTGTCGCATTCGCTGGCCGCGCTCGACCGCCGGTATGACGACCTGCTCGACGGGCGTGCGGCGGCCGTCCTGGCGCGCTGGTTGGAGCTGTCACCCGGCGCTCGCGGTGCCCGCGTGACTTGGGCGGCGAACGGCGTCGTGCGCGAGGGGGTCACGGCCGGCATCGACGCGCAGGGCGCGTTGCTCGTGCGGACGCCGGCGGGAGTGGAGCGGATTGTGTCCGGAGAGGTGACCACGTGCTCCTGGCGATAGACGTCGGCAATACCAACATCGTGCTGGGCGTGTTCGAAGGCCGGGAGCTTCGCCATAGCTGGCGGCTGGCCACGTACCGCGAGCGCACCAGCGACGAGCTCGGCATCCTGGTCTCCGAGCTGTTCGCGCACGCCGCGCTGCCGCGGGATCGGATTACCGGGATCATCCTCAGTTCCGTCGTGCCGCCGCTGACGCGCCCCGCGGTCGAGATGTGCCGGCGCTATTTCTCGCGCGACGCGCTGGTGGTGGATCCGGCCGGCAACGCCGGCATGGTGGTGCTCTACGAGCCGAAGACGGACGTGGGCGCCGACCGCGTGGTCAACGCCGTGGCCGCCTACGAGCTGTACGGCAAACAGAAGCGCGCTCCGATCATCGTCGTTGATTTCGGCACGGCCACGACGTTCGATGCGATCACCGAGCGCGGCGAGTACCTGGGCGGCGTGATCTGCCCGGGCGTGCAGATCTCGGCGGACGCGCTGTTCCAGCGGGCCGCGCGGCTGCCCCGCGTCGACGTGCAGAAGCCCGCGACGGTCATCGGCAGGACGACGGTGACGTCGATGCAGTCGGGGCTGTTTTTCGGCTACGTCGGCATGGTGGATGGCATCGTGGCCCGGATGCGAAAGGAACTTGGTCCCGCCCGCGCGTTCTGCATCGGCACCGGCGGCCTCGCCGAGATCATTGCCGCCGAGACCGACACGATCGAGACGGTCAACCCGGATCTCACGCTGCTCGGGCTGAAGATGATCTGGGAGCGGAACAGGAACTGAAGGCCCGGAAGACTGATGGTGGACGCCGGGGAGTACTGCCGCGAACTCGAAGCGCACCTGTGCCGGAAGAACGACGGCCACTTGATCCGCATTGCCGGTCCCGCCTTCGAGACGGTCTGCGGGTGGGCGGAGCAGGGCATTCCGCTGAAAGTCGCCTTCCAGGGAATCGACCGCTACTTCGAGCGTTACTACGCGAAGGGGCCGCGCCGGCGTCCCGTGCGGATCGAGTTCTGCGAGGCGGACGTGCTCGACGCGTTTGACCAGTGGCGTCGCGCGGTCCGAGTGGCCGCAGCCGGCGCATCCGGCGAGCAGGCGTCCCGCCAGCCGTCGCTGCCCGCGCACCTCCAGCGCGTCCTGCAGAAGCTGACGACGGCGCGCGGCACGAGCGGCGACACGGCGGTGACCGCCGCGATCGATGCGGCCATCGATCGCGTGGAGGCGGTGCGCAGCGCCTCGGCGTCGCGGGGCGGCGCGGCGCGGGAGGCGGCGATCGAGACGCTCGCGGCCATCGATCGCGACTTGATCGCGCAGGTGCGCGAGGCCGCCGATGCCGCGACCCTGGCGGCGATGGCCGCCGAGGCGGAGCAGGAGCTGTCCGGTTTCGCCGCGCGCATGACGCGGGAGGCGCACGCTGAGGCGATGACGGCCGCGACCGGACGACTCCTGCGCGCGCGCGCCGGACTTCCGCGCATCGCGTATCGCGACTGAAAGCGGCCCAACCGGATGCTGGCCACCAACGACCTCGTCGAGCTCACCATCGAGAAACCCGCGGCCGGCGGCCGCATGATCGCGCGGCACGAGGGCCAGGTCATCCTCGTGAGCGGCGCGATCCCGGGCGAGCGCGTGAGCGCCAGGGTCGAACGTGCGGACAAGACCCTCGCGTATGCCGCCGTCGTCGACATTTTGGAGCCCCACCGGGCGCGGCGTCTTGTCGCCGGCGATTGGACGTGCGGCGGCAACGTGTACGCCTTCATCGATTATCCCCATCAGCTGGCGATCAAGGCCGACGTCGTGCGCGACGCGTTCGCCCGCCTCGCGCGCCTGCCGCTCGATCGCGACGTGCCGGTGACCGGCTCGCGGGAGGACGGCTACCGCATGCGCGCCCGCTTTCAAGTGATGGCGGGACGCGTCGGGTTTTTTCGCGAGGGCACCCACGAGTTGTGCGAGTCGGGCGCGACCGGACAGCTGCTGCCGGAGACCTCGCGCGTCATCGCGCAGGTCTCGCAGCGGCTGCGACAGATCGACCCCGAGGGCGTGCTGGCGATCGAGCTTTCAGAGAACATCCCTGGCGGCGAGCGCGCAATCCACCTGCAGCTGCGCCCCGCGGCGCGCGTCCGCACGACGGTCTTCGGGCCGATCGCGGGGGTGCGGGGGATCACCGGCGCCACGTGCCAGCTCGCGAGCGGCGCGCCCGTCGTGCGGCTGGGTGGCGTGCCACTGGTCGGCGACGAGCTGAGCCAGGTCCTGGGGGTGCCCGCGGCGCGATTCGGTGACGTGCGCGTCGAGCGCAGCGCGCGGGCATTTTTCCAGGGCAATCGTTACCTGCTGCCGCGGCTCGTGCAGGCCGTGCTCGCGTGGGTCCCCGCCGAAGGGGAGGTGCTGGATCTGTACGCGGGTGTGGGCCTGTTCGCGCTCGCGCTTGCGGCGACCGGGCGCGAACAGGTGACCGCGGTGGAAGGGGACCGCATCAGCGGCGCGGATCTCGTCTCGAATGCGCGCAAGTGCGGCGGCGCCATGCGCGTCGAGGTCGGATCCGTCGAGGGATACCTGGCAAGGCGGCAGGGGGCGCGCGCGCCCACCATCATCGTCGACCCGCCACGGACCGGGCTCTCGCGCGATGCGCTCCGCGCGGTGCTCTCGCACGGGGCCACCCGGCTGGTCTACGTGTCCTGCGACATCGCCACGCTCGCGCGCGACGTGCGCCAGGCGGTGGACGCCGGCTACGCCCTGGCGCATCTCGAAGCGTTCGATCTGTTCCCGAACACGGCGCACGTCGAGACGCTCGCCGTGCTGCAGAGGGCCGAGGCGTCATGAGGCGCTGGATCATCTGTCTGTTGTGGCTGCCGCAAATTGGCATCTCCGGCTCGGCCGCGGCGCAGACCGTTTCACGGTTCGATCGTGGCACCAACCCCATCGCCCTGAGCGGGCCGGCGCGGCCGCAGCGCTACATGGAGGCGTCGGGGCTGCGCGCCGCGTTTCTGGGACGCGAAGACGGCACCTTCGAAGCCTGGGTGTACCCGCTGAAGGTGCTCCACGGGTTCGAGCTGTCGTTCCGCACGCCGGCGCACGCCGACCCGATACCTGGCAGCGCGCTCGCGGCGTCCGTGGACGTTCGCCCCGAGGCGAGCGCGGTGCGTTACGCGCACGACTCGTTCACGGCCGATGCGATCTGGCTGGTCCCGCGCGACCAGGCGGGGGGCATCGTGCTGCTGGATATTCGCACGTCGGTGCCGCTGCAGGTCATCGTGAAGTTCCGGATCGATCTGAAGCCGATGTGGCCTGCCGCGCTCGGCGGCCAGTACAGCTACTGGGACGACACGCTGAAGGCGTACGTGGCGGGAGAAGCCAGCCGAACGCACGCGGCGATTGTCGGCTCACCGCTCGCGCTCACCCCGCCGGAGCAGCCGGCGCACAACCTGCCGGACGCCCCCTCGCAGTTCACGATCGCGGTGAGCCCTGAGGACGCCGCTCGCGGCCTGGTGCCGATCGCCATCGCCGCCACGCCGAACGGCCCCGACGCCGCAAGGACGATCTACGCGGGCCTGCTCGCGGCCCCGGAACACGCGTATCACGAGGCGGCCGCGCACTACCGCGGCCTCCGTGACACGTTCACCTCGCTCGACACGCCCGACGACCGGCTCGATCTCGCGTTCGAGTGGGGGAAGGTCGCGCTCGACAAGGGCTTCATCTGCAACCCACAGCTCGGGTGCGGGCTGATCGCGGGGCTCGGTCCGTCCGGCACGACCGAGCGCCCCGGCTTCGGCTGGTTCTTCGGCGGCGACGCGTTCATCAACTCGTGGGCCATCACCGCCTACGGCGACTTCGAGACGGTCAAGCGATCGCTCGAGTTCCTCCGCAAGCGGCAGCGCGCCGACGGGAAGATGATGCACGAGCTGTCGCAGGGCGCGGCGTACATCCGCTGGTTCGAGGACTTCCCGTACGGCTACTACCATGCCGACACCACGCCCCTCTACATCACGGCAGTACGCGACTACGTGCGCGCGAGCGGCGACATCGCGCTCGCGAAGGAGTTCTGGCCCTCGATCAGGAAAGCCTACGGGTACTGCGCGTCGACAGACGAGGACGGCGACGGGTTGATGGACAACACGAAAGCGGGGCTCGCCGCGGTTGAAACGGGAGCGCTCCGGAGCCGCGACGTGCTGACCGACGTCTTTCTCGGAGCGGCCTGGACGGAGGCCGCGGCCGCCGCCGCGGAACTCGCCGAGATCGCGGGCGATCCCCTGTCCAACACCGCGCGCGCGGCCCACGAGAAAGCACGAGCCTCGCTGAACGCACGCTTCCTGGACGACGCGAGCAGGCGAATCAACTTCGCGTACATGAAGGATGGAAAGGGGCAGGCGGAGCCGACCGTGTGGCCGGCATTCGGGATCTGGCGGGGCGTGTTCGACGCGGATCGTCCCGCCGTCGCCGGCGCGCTCGACGAGCTGGCGGGGGCCGGCATCGGGGCGGACTGGGGCGCGCGCATGCTGTCGCGCGAGAGCCGGCTGTACGATCCTCTCAGCTACAACAACGGCGCCGCGTGGCCGTTCCTGAGCGGCTTCGCCATCCTCGCGCTCTATTCGCAGCATCGCGCCGACGCCGCCTGGTCGTACCTCGATGGCACGGCTGAGCTGACGTTCATCGAGCCGCGGGGCTACATGCCCGAGTTGTTCTCAGGCGACCTCCTGCGGTCGGTTGACGCGGCGGTGCCGCACCAGCTGTTTGCGACAACGGGTCTCATGTCGGGAATCATGCGCGGCATGATCGGATTGCGAGAGCCGCCGGCGCTCGCGCCCGACGGCGTTCTGACGATCGAGCCGCAGATGCCGCCGGACTGGAACCGGATGACGCTGCGCCGCCTGCGCTGGCGCGACGCGAGCTTCGACGTGATCCTCGACCGCGAGCCGGGCGGCATCGCGGTGTCGGTCAGCAACGAGGGTCAACCGCGGCCGCTCGTCGTCAAGCTGGCCCCGGCGCCGGGCGCCGAGGTCCGGGGTGCGGGGCGCGAGCTGCGGTTCGCCGGCGGGCGGACTCGGGAGACGCAGCGCGTACGCGTGCGGCAAGGGTTCGAGCTGGTGGCCGAGCACGCCCCCCTGGCGCTCGGCGACCCGTCGGGACGGTTGCGCATCATCAGGACGTCGGCGAGCGGCCGTGACTTTACGGCGAAACTGCAGGGGCGGCGCGGACGGACCTACCGCGTCCGGCTGCGCGCTCCCTCCAACCGCGTGGCGATCGACGGAGGCACCCTGCGTGGCACGCGGGACGGGTGGATGGAGATCGACGTGACGTTCCAGGGAGAGCGCGACTGGATCGAGCAGGCGCTGGCCGTGCGCCCTCGCTGATGGCGAGCCGCTAACCTTGCGTGCGGTTTCTCTCTTGAGCCGCGATCACCAGCCCGCGAAAGAGGCCGGCGAACTCGCCGCCTTCGACGAAATTCTCCGGGTGCCATTCGACGCCGACGCAGAATGGCGCGTCCGGTTTTTCGACCGCCTCGACGATCCCGTCCGGCGCGGTCGCGGTGGCGATGAGGCCGGGGGCCGTGCGGCTGACCGCCTGGTGGTGGCGGCTGTTGACCTGCGCGATCGTGCGTCCGAGGATCGAGGCGAGGCGCGAGCCGGGCGCGATCGCGATCGGATGTGCGGTCGCGTTCCTTGGCTCGGCGACCGCATGATTTCCGGCGCCTGGCACCTCGCTCGGGATGTCCTGCACGAGCGTGCCGCCGGCCGCGACGTTGAGCACCTGCATCCCGCGGCAGATTGCGAGCAGCGGCACGTCCTGCTCGAGCGCGCGGGCCGAAAGCTCCAGCTCGAAGTCGTCGCGGGCGGGATCGGCGAAGGACACGCGCGGGTGGGCCGTCTCATCGTAGCGCGCCGGATCCACGTCGGGCCCGCCGGTCAGCAGGATGCCATCGACCGCCGCCAGTGCGTCGGCCACGGGCATCGTGCTCCAGTCGAGCACCACCGGCTCGCCGCCCGCTGCCCGGACTGACGCCTCGTAGTCCGCCATCCTCGAGCACTTCGAAATTCCGATCCGCGGCTTGTGAGGCACTCCTTACATCCTCGCGGGCACTTCGCATCCCATGAGGTCCAGCGCCGTCGTGAGCTGGCGTTTCACTGTACTTGGCGAGGGTGGCGGGCTCCAGCGTGCGCACCGCCTGCTCGACCACTTCGTCGAGGCGCGCGGCCTCGAGCGCCAGCCCCCAGAGATCGTGGCCTTCCTCGCCGGCTGCGAGCGGCGCGCCATCCGATTGCTCGAGCGACGCGATCATGTCCGCTTCGGTGATCCCTTCGCGGTCCTGCAGCTTCCCAAAGATGTTCTTCGCCCGGACGACGGCGTACTGGAGGTACGGACCGGTTTCCCCCTCGAAGCTCAGGGCCTCGGCGATGTCGAAGACGATCATCTTCGACAGCGAGTACTTGAGCAGGAAATATCGCACTGCCGCCGTGGCAATCGTGCGCGCCGTCTGCCTGCGCTCGGCGTCGGGCTGCTCGGGGTTGCGCTTCTCGACCTCGCCGAGCGCCTTCTCAAAGAGGCGGTCCAGCAGGTCGTCCGCCTTGACGCCGAGCCCCTTTCGCCCCGAGACGTCCACGTACGGCTTGCTCGTGTCGTCCGGCTCGTACCCAAGCTCCCGCGCTGTCGCGTGCGACAGCCCGACCATCTCGTAGGAGAAGTGCGTCGAGTTTTCCGCCTCTCGCGCGTAGCCCATCGTGGCCAGCGCCTGCTTCAGCAGTTTCTGAAGGTACGACTGCCGGGTGTCGATCACGTTGAACGTCATCGACGCCCCCCCGAAGTGCGGCCGGCGCGGATCATCCTGGCCGGCGGTGGACGTCGTCGCCCAGAGCGGCGGACGGCCGGCGCCACGCTCCTGGTACACGCGGTAATAGAAGTCCTTGCCGAGGACGCCGAGCTTCCAGAACTGGTAGGCGATGTCCTTGCCGACGTACGTGACGGTGCCGTCGGAGCGGACGATCACTTTTTCCTTGTGATCCGCGTCTTCGTCCCCCTCGAGGTCCGCGCTCTGATCGTCTTCGATGCGCATGACCCAGCAGCCCTGGAGTTTGCCCTCCGTCTGCAGGTAGACGGCGCCTTTCTGCTTGAGCACTTCGAAGGCCGTCGCCCAGAACTTGAGCCGGAGGATGTCCCCTTCCCACGTGAGCAGGTCGTACTCGACGTTCATGCGCGCGAGCGTCTGCAGATGCGCGCGAACGATCCGGTCGGCGATGAACGCCCCCATCTCCGCGTTCGCGTTCCCGCCGTGCTCGATGTCGTGCAGCGTGCGCGCGCGTACCTTCAGCCGTTCCCTGTCCTGCTCGTACCACTCCGTCACGCGTGCGTACAGGTCCCAGCAGTAATAGTCGAACCGGCCGGCGCCGGCGAGGGCTCGAACCTCGTCCAGCCCCTTGCGCTCGAGCTCCCGGAACCCGACGACCACGTCGGCGACCTGCACGCCGGTATCGTCGATGTAGTTCTGCACTTCGACCGGGATCTGCCGGAACCGGAGGAGGCGCACCAGGCTGTCGCCGAGCGTCGAGTTCCGCAGGTGGCCGACGTGCGCCGCCTTGTTCGGATTGATGGCCGTGTGCTCGACGATGGCCTTGCCGCGATTGGCGGCTTCGGCCGCCGGCCAGCCGGTTCGCGTCAGCTGATCGACGAGGAACGCGCGCCGGTCGAGAAAGAAATTGATATAGCCGCTCGGCGCCGCGGTGACCTGCGTGACGCCCGGCGGGACGGGCAGCGCCGAGGCGATTTCCTGCGCGATGGCGCGCGGCGCCTTGCGAAGGCGCCTGGCGAGCTCGAACGCCAGGGGTACCGCGAGGTCGCCCATTGCGCGGTTCGGCGGCGTCTCGATCGGGATGGTCGCGGGCATTGCCGCCTCGTCGAGCTGGTACAGGCGGCGAACGGTGTCGATCAGGGCTGCGCGAAGCGTGTGATGAATGGGCAGAATCATGAAGCGTCGGGAGCGTGATGGCGGTCGTGATACGATTCGATCAACTGCAGTGCGCGCTCGTAGTCATGCGGCGTGTTCACGTTGAACAAGAGCGTTCCAGCCGGTCGATCGAAGCGCGCCACCTCGCCGGGACCGATCTCACGAACCCGCAGCGCGGACAGCGCATCGATGATCCGCCGGTGGCCCGACGACGCCCGCCGCTCCAGCTCCGCCAGCGCGCGATGGGACCAGCAGGCGCACAACGGATGATACCCATCGGCGGTCTTCGGCAGCGCGACGTCATAGCCGCGGCATTCGGCCGCCAGCCATCGGACAAAGGCGGCCGTGACAAACGGCAGGTCGCACGCGAGGACGATCGTGGCCTCCGCCGCCGATTCGGCCATCGCGGTCACCAGGCCCCCCAGGGCGCCCGCGCCGTCGATGCGGTCGGGCACGACACGGAGGCCGAGCGGCTCATACGTGCCAGCATCATTGCTGACGATGAACGGCTCACCGGGTGCCAGCGCCTCGCGCAGGGCGGCTATCTGGCGATCGACGATGCGCGTGCCGCCAAGCGGCAGCAGCGCCTTGGCGCGGCCGCCGAGCCGCGCGGCGCGACCGCCCGCAAGGATGGCTGCCGACAGGTGCTGCAATCCCACGACAATAGCATTGTTCAGGCCTCGCGGCGCGGCCTGTCGCGGCGCATCAGCCGCTTCGCGGCGGCGCAGTCTGCGCGAGGCCTGGATGAGTGAGGCCCGGATCGGCCGCCTGCTCGTCGCGAGCCTCCACCAGGCGATCGCCGACGTGCTGCCGGATCGCCTCGAGTTCTACGAGAACTGGCTGAACGCGCGCGGGCTGCGTCGCGGCACCATCGGGCTGGCTGCGATCTCCGCCGTGCTCAGCTTCCTCCGGGGCGAAGGGGAGATGTACGCCGAGGTCGTGCGGCGCGCGGGCGAGCACGCAGCGGAGTGGGCGCTGCTCAGCACGGGACGCGTCCGCCGCGCCATGGCGCTCGCGCTGCCGCGCGCGGCGCGCGCGCGGCTGGCGCTGTCGCTCGCCCGCCGGATCACGCGCGAGACGTACGCCGACAGCCGCGCGATCACGAAGATTCGCCGCGGCACCGCGCGGGTGGAACTGCGCGGCTCGCTCTTCTGCGAGGTGCGGGAGCCAGGCGAGCGCATGCTGTGCGGTTTCTACCTGGCGCTGGCCGAACGCCTGCTGCAGCGCTACAACGTGCCCGCCGAAGGCGAGATCGACACGTGCCGCGCTGCAGGGGGGCGCAGCTGCGCCATCGTGATCCGGCTCGGCGCCGCCGCTCCCGTCGGCGCCGCCGGCGTGCTCACCGCGCTGCTCCTGCTGCCCCTGCTCGCCGCCGGTGCCGCGGCGCAGGAGCGCCCCGCGGGAGAGCGGCTCCTCGTGGTGCCCTTCGAAAACGTCGAGCGCGATCCCCCGCTCTTCTGGCTGACCGAAGGGGCAGCCATCCTGCTCACCGACGCCGCGATCGACCAGGGGGCCAGCGCCATCACCCGCACCGAGCGGATCCGTGCGTTCGACGACCTGCACCTGCCCGCCGCGTCCGTGCTCAGTCGCGCGACCGTCATCAAGGTCGGGCAGCTCGTCGGCGCGGCGCGGGTCGTGGTCGGCAGCCTCCAGCGCACGCGGCGCGAATCAGCCGCCGATTCGGACATGGCCGGAGACGAGCTGGTGGTCCGGGTGCGCGGCGTGCGCCTCGACACCGGGCGCCTGGATCCGGAGATCACCGAGCGCGCGCCGCTCTCGCAGCTCTTCGAGTTGTTCCAGCGCGTCGCTGCCCGGCTGCTCGGCCGCGGCGCCCCGTCCGCCGCCTCCGCCGAGCCCGACCGCGTCCCGCTCGAAGCGTTTGAAAGCTACGTGAAGGGCCTGCTCGCGGAGAACTCGGAAGCGCGCGTGAAATACCTCGAGGCGGCGCTGCGGCAGTACTCCCGCTATGACCGCGCGAACCTCGCCCTGTGGGAGGTGCGGAGCGAGCGCGGCGAGTACGCGCAGGCGCTCGCCGCCGCGCGCGGCATCCCGGAGTCGTCGTCTTTTTCCCGGCGCGCCAGGTTTGCCGTCGCCCTGTCGCTCCTCGACCTCACGCGTCACGACGAAGCGTTCGACGCACTGAAGGCGCTCGACGTGGAGGCGCCGACGGCCGCGCTCCGCACGGCGCTGGGGGTGACCCAGATCCGCCGCGGGTGGACGCCCCAGACCGGTAAACCGGCGTACTATTTCGATCGCGCGGCCGCGCTCGAGCCCAACGATCCAGACGCCTACTTCAACCTGGGCTACGCCTACGCGCTCGACAACGACCCGCAGGCGGCCATTTACTGGTTGCGCGAGACGGTCCGCCGGAACCCCGCCGACGCGGAAGCGCACTTCGTCCTCGGCGCCCTCCTCCAGGGCACCTCGAACACGGTCGAAGCCCGGCGCGAGCTCGACCTGGCCGCGCAGCTGTCCGCCGCGCACGCCGAACTGGTGAAGGAGGCGGGGGACGACAAGGTGAAGGTCCCTGCCGGCCTCGAGCGGCTTCGGCGGCGCCTGGATCCCCATTCGAGCGTGGAAACCGCCATCGCGATGCCCGCGCAGCGCGAGCAGCGGGAGCTGGCGACGTTCCACCTCGATCGGGGGCGGCGGCTCGTCGATCAGCAGCGCGACCGTGAGGCCATTGCCGAACTCCGGCGCGCCATCTATCTTTCGCCGTACAATGCAGAAGCGCACCTGCTTCTCGGTCGCGTCTACCTTCGCTCGGGACGCGTCGCGGACGCGATCGGCGCGCTAAAAATATCCATATGGAGCCAGGACACGGCTTCGGCGCGCGTCGCGTTGGGGGGGGCCTACCTCCGGTCCGGCGATCGAACCGCCGCGCGGGAACAGGCGGAGCGTGCGCTCGCGCTCGCGCCCGATTCCGCCGAGGCGCGGCAGCTGCTGGCGCGCTTGCAGTAGCCGCCGGGGCCCTCCTCGGTGCGCAGGCACGCCAGGACCCGCCGCTGGTGCTGTCGGCGACGGTCGATTCCGTCATTCATCCCGTCAGCGCGGACTTCATGGTGAGCGCCATTCGGCGCGCCGAAGCCGAGCGCGCCGCGCTGCTCATCTTCACGCTCCGGACCCCGGGCGGCCTCGTGGACTCGACCCGCGAGATCACCACCGCCATCGTCGCCTCGCGCACCCCCGTCGTGGTGTTCATCGCGCCCTCGGGTGCGCGCGCCGCCTCGGCCGGGTTCCTCATCACGATGGCGTCCGATCTGGCCGCGATGGCGCCAGGCACGCACATCGGCGCCGCGCACCCCGTCAGCGGCTCGGGCGAGAAGATCGACGAGACGATGTCGAAGAAGATGGCGTCGGACGTGGCGGCGAGCGCCCGCGCGCTGGCGTCGCACCGCGGGCGCAACGTCGCGCTCGTCGAGCAGGCGGTGACCGAAAGCCGCTCGTACACGGAGCAGGAGGCGGCGCAGGCCTCGCCGCCGCTCGTCGAAGTGATCGCGGCCGACGTGCCGGACCTGCTGAGAAAGATCGACGGCAGGCAGATCGCGCGCTTCGACGGCCGCAGGGAAGTGCTCCACACCCGCGGCGCCCGGGTCGTCCCGATCGAGATGAACTGGCGGCAGCGCATCCTGAGCGCGATCGCGCACCCGCAGGTGGCGTACATCCTCTTCACGCTCGGCACGCTGGGGCTGACGATCGAGCTGTGGAGCCCCGGCGCCATCCTGCCGGGCGTGGTCGGTGGCATCTGCCTGCTGCTGGCGTTCTTCGCGTTCTCGATCCTGCCGATCAACTACGCGGGGCTGCTGCTGATCGTGTTCGGCCTCGCGCTGATCATGCTCGAGGTGAAGTTCACCAGCTACGGCGTGCTCGGCGCCGGCGGCCTCGTCGGCCTGGTCGTCGGCTCGCTGATGCTCGTCGATGCGAGCGCGCCGGACCTGCGGTTGCCGCTGTCATTCGTCCTGCCGATCGCGCTGGGGATCTCGGCGATCATCCTGTTCCTCGTACGGCTCGCCGTCGCCGCGCAGCGCGGGCGCGCCGTCACGGGCGAGTCAGGCATGGTCGGCGAGCTTGGGCGGGCGCTTTCGGCGATCACGCTCGACGGCGGGCAGGTCCTCGTGCACGGGGAAATCTGGAATGCGCGGTCGGACGTCCCGATTCCCCCGGGCGGCACCGTACGTGTGGTCGCGCTGAACGGGCTCACCCTCGTTGTCTCGGCCTACGGCATCATCGCCAAGGAGCAACCATGACCATCTCTGCACCCGCGATTGTCGGGTTCATCGTCGTGCTCTACCTGATCTCGTCGATCAAGATCCTCAACGAGTACGAGCGTGGGGTCATCTTCCGCCTCGGCAAGCTGCTGCCCCAGCCCAAGGGACCGGGCATCATCCTCGTGTTCGCTCCGATCGACCGCATCGTGCGGGTGAGCCTGCGGACCATCGTGCTGGACGTGCCGCCGCAGGACGTCATCACCCGCGACAACGTCTCGGTCAAGGTCAACGCGGTCGTGTACTTCCGGGTCATGGATCCGAACCGCGCGATCGTCGAGGTGGAGAGCTATCACTACGCCACCTCGCAGCTGGCGCAGACGACGCTCCGCAGCGTTCTCGGAGAAGTCGAGCTCGACGACCTGCTCTCGCAGCGCGAGCAGCTCAATAAGCAGCTCCAGAAGATCCTCGACCTGCACACCGACCCATGGGGCATCAAGGTGAGCGCCGTCGAGGTGAAGCACGTCGACCTGCCCGCCGACATGCAGCGCGCGATGGCGCGGCAGGCCGAAGCGGAGCGCGAGAAGCGTGCTAAAATCATCCATGCCGAGGGCGAGCTGCAGGCGTCCGAGAAGCTTGCGCAGGCGGGCGCCGTCATTGCCGCCGAGCCGGTCTCGCTGACCCTGCGCTACCTGCAGACGCTCACGGAAATTGCTTCCGAGAAAAACTCCACTATCGTCTTTCCGCTGCCGATCGAGTTGCTCAGCGCGTTGATGAGCGGCCGCGGATCGCAGCCGAGATAACGTGTGTCACATCCCGCGGAAGACGGGTTCCACGAAATCCAGCTGACCGGAAAACAGCTGGTGTTCCTCTTCATGGCGACCACCGTCGTCGCCGTGGTGATCTTCCTGTGCGGCGTCCTGGTGGGACGCGGCGTCAGGACCGATCGCGCGGCGACGGAGGCGGCCGCCATGACGCGTGAGACGCCGCCGGATGATGCCGTCACGCCGCCACCGGCCGCGCCCGCGCAGACCGGAGAGCCCTCGGCGGCGACGGCCGAAGATCTCAGCTACGCGCGGCGCCTGCAGGGGGAGGATCCGAAAGAGCAGTTGAAGCCGGGCGCGCCGGAGGATTCCACGGCGGAGCCGCCGACGCCCGTCGAGTCGACCTCCGACCAGCCGCCCGCCGAGCCGCAGGCCCCGGCCTGGGCGGTCCAGATTGCCGCGCTCCGCGATCGCGCAGCCGCCGTCGCCATGATCCGGCGCCTCACCAGCAAGGGCTACCAGGCGTTCATCGTCGAGCCGCGCGCCGGTGCGCCGGCCGCCGGCTACCGTGTGCGCGTGGGCCCGTTCCAGGATCGCCGCGAGGCGGAACAGGTCTCCCGCCGCCTCGAGCGAGAAGAGCAATTCAAGCCGTTCATCACCCGCTGACGCGCCTGCACGTCGCGCTCGCGTGCGTCAGCGGTGTCCTGCTCGCGCTCAGTTTCCCGAAATTCGGTCATCCAGCGTTCGCCTGGGTGGCGCTCGTGCCGCTGCTCATCGCGGCGTGGGACTGCGGCCGCGCGCGCGCGCGGCGGCGCGCGTTCCTCCTGGGATGGATCGCGGGGCTCGTGTACTTCGCCGGTACCCTCTACTGGCTCGTCCAGGTGATGACCGTCTACGGCGGCCTCAGCACCCCGGTGGCGATCGGCGTCGCGATCCTCCTGATCGCCTACCTCGCCCTGTTCGTCGGGATTGCGGCGTGGGCGGTCGCGGCCGCGTGCGCCACGTTCGGCGCGAGCGGCCTGCTGCTCGCCCCGGCCGCGTGGGTCGCGGGGGAGCTCGGGCGCACGTACGTGTGGAGCGGCTTTCCGTGGGCGCTGCTGGGCTACAGCCAGGTGCGGGTGACGCCGATTGCGCAGACCGCGAGCCTCGCCGGCGTCTACGGGCTCTCGATGCTGATCGCCTTGACGAGCGCCGCGCTCGCCTATGCCTTCGTGGCCCGCCGCCGGAGGTTCGTGCCCGCCATCGCCGCCGCGGCGCTGATCGCAGCGACGGCGGCGTGGGGAGCGGCGCGAGTCTCGCGCGCGGCGCTGACCCGCGAGGGCACGCCGATTCGCGTCGGGGTCGTGCAGGGCAGCATCTCGCAGGACGAGAAGTGGTCGCCGTCGCTGCGCGACGCGATCATGCGTCGCTACATCGATCTGAGCCGTGCCGCGCTCGGGGAGGGGGCGCGATTCGTGCTCTGGCCCGAGTCGTCGCTGCCGTTTTATTTCGAGGTCGATCGCGCCGGCGTGGAGCCGATCCGGCGTCTGGCGCGCGAGGGGCGGGCGGCGTTCCTGGTTGGCAGCGATCAGATCGAGCAGGTCCAGTCCGTCCCGGGCAGGTCGCCGCGCGAGCGCTACTACAACGCGGCCTTCCTCGTGCTGCCGGATGGATTGACCGGCGCCGTGTACCGCAAGATGCACCTGGTCCCGTTCGGCGAATACGTGCCGCTCAAGGACCTGCTGTTTTTCGTCGCGCCGCTGGTGGAGGCCGTGTCCGACTTCTCGCCCGGGGACGCGCCCACGACGCTGCCGATCGGCGGCCATGCGGCGAGCACGGCGATCTGCTACGAGGTCGTGTACCCGCGACTCATCGCGGGCATGGTCGATCGCGGCAGCGAGTTGCTGACAACGATCACCAACGATGCCTGGTTCGGCGAATCATCCGCCGCCTACCAGCACTTCGACCAGGCAGCGATGCGCGCGATCGAGCAGGGGCGCTACCTCGCGCGCGCGGCGAACACCGGGATCAGCGGGTTCGTCGATCCCTACGGCCGCGTGATCGCCGACACGAAGCTGTTCGAGCCCGCCGTGCGGGTTCGCGAGGTGCGCTTTCTCACCGGACGGACCGTCTACGGCGTCATCGGCGACTCGGTGGCGTACGCAGGACTTGCCGTCACTCTTCTGGTTCTGACGGTTGGTTCTTCCAGGAGGGTCTTTCGGTAGGTTCTCCACGATAGGCTCTGCAGGATAGGTTCTGCACGATAGGTTCTGCGCGGCGGGTTCTGCACGGGGGGTTCGGCACGGCAGGTTCGGCGCTGAACCCCCCGTGCCGAACCAACAAGTTACAATGGTCCCATGGCCGTTCAGCAGATCGACGAACTCGTCAAACGCTACCAGGAGCTCGCAAAGCGGGCCGGCGATCTTCGGAGTTATCTTTGACGTTGCACGCCTCGATGCCGAGCTTGCGAAGATAGAGGCGCAGGCCGCGGCGCCTGATTTCTGGAACGACCAGGCCAACGCACAAAAGGTCCTACAGCGACGCAGGCGCGTCGAGGAAGACCGCGAGCTCGGCGACGCGCTCGGCCGGCACGCGGACGATGCGGGTGTGCTGATCGAATGGGCACAGGCCGGAGAGCCGGTCGAGGAGGACCTGAAGACGGCGCTCGACCTGTTCCAGGCGGACGTCGACGCCGGCGAGATCAAGAAGATGCTCGGCGGCGAGCACGACCGCAAGAACGCGATCGTGACCATCCACCCGGGCGCCGGCGGCACCGAGTCGCAGGACTGGGCCGAGATGCTGCTGCGCATGTACCTGCGCTGGACCGAGCGCCGCGGCTTCAAGCGCGAAGTCATGGACCTGCAGCCGGGCGATGAAGCCGGCATCAAGAGCACGACGTTCACCGTGACCGGCGACTTCGCGTACGGCCTGCTGCTCGCCGAGGCGGGCGTCCACCGCCTCGTGCGGATGTCCCCCTTCGACCAGGCGGGCCGCCGCCACACGTCGTTCGCGTCCGTCTACGTCTGGCCCGAGCTGCCCGACGACGTGGACATCGAGATCGAGGAAAAGGACCTGCGCATCGACACGTTCCGGTCCGGCGGCCGTGGCGGCCAGCACGTCAACGTCACCGATTCGGCCGTGCGGCTGACGCACCTGCCCACCGGGCTCGTCGTGTCCTGCCAGAACGAGCGGTCGCAGCACCGCAACCGCGACTCGGCGATGCGCGTCCTCAAGGCGCGCCTCTACGATCTGAAGACGAAGGAGCAGCAGGCGAGGCTGGAGCAGCTTGGCGGCGAGAAGAAGGACATCGCCTTCGGGAGCCAGATCCGCAGCTACGTCCTGCACCCCTACCGGATGATCAAGGACCACCGCACGAAAGAGGAAGTGGGTGACGTCGATCGCGTGCTCGACGGCGACATCGACATGTTCATCAAGGCGTACTTGATGAAGAAGGCCGCCGGCGCGCTGTCGGCAACGGCGGAGGACACTGAGTAACAAACCACGGGCCCGTGTCCCTTTGTGCAGGCAGATCATCGATCATTGACGACTGGAGCCTCCGTTGACCGTCGTCCTTAAATTCGCCCGCCGCGCCGGGATCGTTGCGCTGTTCTTCGTCGCGGCGGGGCTGGGCACGGTCACCGGCGTTCTCTTCGCCTATTCCGGCGACCTTCCGGCGATCGAGGCGCTGGACGACTACACCCCCAGCACGATCACGCGCGTGTACGACGCGCGCGGCCGGACCATCGGCGATTTCGCCATCCAGCGGCGCGAGGTCATCACCTACGAGCAGATTTCGCCCACGCTGCGCCACGCCATCCTGGCCGCCGAGGACGACGAATTCTTTCAGCACTTCGGGCTGAGCATTCCGCGCATCGCCTTGACGCTCGTCAAGGACATCATCGAACGGCGGAAGGCCGCCGGTGCGAGCACCATCACGCAGCAGCTCGCACGCAACCTCTTCCCCGCCACGATCGGCTTCGAGAAGACGTGGGAGCGGAAGATCAAGGAAGCGATCGTCGCCATCCAGCTCGAGAAGCGGTACACGAAGCAGGAGATCTTCACCTTCTACTGCAACCAGATTCACCTCGGGCACGGCGCCTACGGGGTGCAGGCCGCGTCGCGGCTCTACTTCGCGAAATCCGCGAAGGACCTGGGCCTCGAAGAAGCGGCGCTGATTGCCGGCATCATCCAGGCGGCCTCGCGCCAGAGCCCGTACGTGAACATGGACGCCGCGAAGCGGCGCCGCGGGTATGTGCTGCAGCGGATGGCGGACCTGCACTACATCACGCCCGAGCAGGCCGCCGCCGCGAAGGCGAAGCCGATTACGCTGCGCGGCGATCCGGCCCAGGACCAGTCGATGGCGCCGTACTTCGTCGAGGAAGTGCGCAAGCAACTGGAGGCGCGCTACGGCGTGAAGCCGCTCTACGAGGGAGGCCTCACCGTTCAGACGACGCTCGACAGCGACCTGCAGCGATCGGCGAACCTGTCGATCACCGAGGGGCTGCGGCGGCTGGACAAGCGCCGCGGATGGCGCCGGCCGTCGCGCAACGTGGTGGCCGAGGGGCACGCCGCCAGCGCGTTCCGGCACCCGCGATGGGACAAGCCGGTCGCGGCCGGCGACGTCGTGCCAGCCCTGCTCATCGGGGTTGACGGGCCGCGCCTGCGCCTGCGCGTGGGCGCGCGCGCGGCGGTGATCGAGCCGTCCGGCTACGCGTGGACGCGACGGAAGCCGGCGCAGATCGGCAGGGCCGGTGATCTCGTCGAGCTGCGCGTGCAGCAGGTCGCACCCGACGGCTCCCTCACAGGCTCGCTCGAACAGCCGCCGGCGCTCGAGGGAGCGCTGCTGGCGATCGAGAACCGCACCGGCCGCATCCTCGCGATGGTGGGGGGCTACAGTTTCGACCGAAGCAAGTTCAACCGCGCGACGCAGGCCGCCCGGCAGGTCGGATCGGCGTTCAAGCCCTTTGTGTACACCGCGGCGATCGATCGGGGATACACGCCGGTCTCGACGATCATCGACGCGCCGGTCGCCTTCCCGACCGGCCCGAACCAGCCCCCGTACTCACCGCAGAACTACGACCATGAATTCTGGGGGCCGATCACGCTCCGGCGCGCGCTCGAGCAGTCGCGAAACGTGCCGGCCGTGAAGATGATGGAGGAGCTTGGCCCGCCGCAGGTGATCGCCTACGCGCGGCGCCTCGGGCTCACCTCGCCGATCCCCCCGTACCTCGCCGTGGCGCTCGGCGCGGCGGAAGCGACGCTGCTGGAGATGACGAGCGCCTACTCGGTCTATCCGAACCAGGGCGTCCGCATGTCGCCGTACACGATCGCCAAGGTGACGGACCGCGAAGGCAACGTGCTCGAAGAGCACCGTCCCGAGCCGCACGACGCCATCCGTGCAGACACCGCGTATGTCATGACCAACCTGCTGCGCGGCGTCGTGGTGAGGGGCACGGCGGCCAAGGCCGCGGAGATCGCGTGGCCCCTTGCGGGCAAGACGGGGACGACCGACGACTACAGCGACGCGTGGTTCATCGGCTTCGATCCCGAGGTCACCGTCGGCATCTGGATCGGGCACGACCAGAAGAAGACGATCGGACCCGGGTTTACCGGCAGCGAGGCGGCACTGCCGATCTGGATCGATCTCATGAAGCGCTACGTGGACGGCCGCACGCCCCCCGCCTCCTTCGAGCCGCCGGGCAATATCGTCTTCGTGGCGATCGATCGCTCCACCGGCGACGCCGTCGAGCCCGGCACCCCGGGAACCATCCAGGAAGCGTTCATCGCGGGGACGCAGCCGGGGGCGGCCGTCAGGCAGTAGTCAGGCACGAGGCACAAGGCACAAGGAAGGCTTCAGGAACCCTCGTGCCTCGTGCCTATTGCCTTGTGCCTGATCCTCACCCTCCCGATCCTGTCCACCCCGCTGCACGCGATCCACAGGTCGCCGTTCGGCGCCGTCACCATGTGGCGGACGACGCCACCGCCCGAGGGAATCGGCCAGGTCTGGAACGTGGCGGTCTTCGGATCGAAGCGGACGATGGTGTTCGGCTCGACGCCCGACTCGCTGTACCAGATCGCGCCGTCCGAGGTCGCCGTAATGGCATACGGCCGCGACCGCTCGCCGCCGGGCGACTTGAACTCCTCCACGTTCCACGGGGTGAGCGTCACCCGGCCGAGATACCCGCGCGCGTAGTCCGTGTAGTAGATCGTGTCGTCGGCAGTCACCGCGATGCGGCGCGGACGCGCCCCCTCGGGCAACGCGTATTCCGTGATCGCCATCGTCTTCGGATCGATCGTGCCGATTTTGTTCGTGTTGAACAGATCGAAAACGGGCACGCCCTTTGAGGTCACGACGATCCCGTACGGGCGCGAGTTGGGCGTCGGCGCTTCCGTCAACGTGATCGCTCCCGTCTTCGGATCGAGCTTGCCGACGAAATTGCCCCCCTGCACGGTGAACCACAGCGTGCCCTTCTGGTCGAAGATCGGCGTGTGCGGATCTCTCGCGCGCGGGTCCGGCATTTTGTACTCCGTGACCCTGCCGGTCTTCGGGTCGAGCTTGCCGATGTGCGCGGCGAAGTTTCCCGTGTACCAGATATTCCCCTCCGTGTCGGCCACCAACCCGTGCGGGCCCGATTTCGGCGTGGGCAGCGGGAATTCCTGGATGTTGCCCGTGGACGGGTCCAGCCGTCCGAGCGTGTTGTTCATCTGGCCCGTGTACCAAGCGGCGCCGTCGGGCGCCACCGCCGGATCATGCGGGCGTGACTTCGGCTGCGGCACCGGCCACTCGTCGATCGTGACGTGGAGCCGGCTCCCCGTTGACTGACCCAGGCTGGCGACCGCCGATGCGGCGAGCAACGCCGGCACCAACCAGACCGTTCGACCGCTCATGTGTCCCCCCTCCTGCTATAGTTCCACGATGCTTCGCGTGCTGCTGCTTGGCTGCCTGCTGGCACTGATCGCTATTACGCCGGTCACCCTTCACTCGTTTGCCGAAGGCCCGTTCCCCGGGTTCACCGGAGGGTTCGACGAGCCCACCTGCCAGCAGTGCCATTTCGGCAATGACCTCAACGCCCCGGGCGGGAAGGTCACGCTCTCAGGCCTGCCCGCAGTGTATGAGCCGGGACAGAGCTACACGGTTTCGGTGTCCCTCGCAAAGAATGGGCTCGAGAAGGGCGGGTTCCAGCTTTCCGCCCGCGCCGCTTCCGGCGCGTCGCGCGGGCGCGACGCCGGAGGGCTCGTCGTGCAGGGGACGGATCTGCAGGTCGTCACGAGCGAGGACCGGAAGACGACCTACATCCAGCACTCCCCCGCGGGGACGCGCACGAAGACCCCGGGAACGATCTCATGGCGATTCCGCTGGACGGCGCCGAAGACCGGCGTCCCCGTGCGGTTCGACGTCGCAGCGAACGCGTCGAATAACGACGAGTCGCCGATGGATGATTTCATCTACACCGCAGCAGCGACTGTGAAACCGAAGCGCTGACCGCCGAGAAGTTCGTCCCCTGCGCCCCCCGTGGTTTGTGACTCGGCGTCCTCCGGGGACTCAACGTCTCGTTCCACGCGGAACAGGGCGCGACGGGCCATCGCCCCCGCGCGGGACGGCGCGCGACGGACGGTCGCTTTCGCCGCCGCGCGGAGCCGACGGCGGCGGACCGTACGACGGACGCGCGTGCGACGGGCGGGAGTACGTGGGGACGGAGCGGGTCGGGCGATCGGCGCTCGGCGGAGCCGCGGGCGGCGGCGCCGGTCGCGAGTACTCCGGGTTGCGCCGCGCCGGCCGGTCGTACGCCCGCTCGCGCGGCCGCGCCGGCTCGTAGCTCGACGGCGGCTCGTAGCTCCGCTGTGGCTCGTAGCTCCGCGGCGCCGAACGAGGGACGCCGCGCGGCGCGTAGCCTGGCCCACCATCGGGCAGGCCGCGCGGGCCGTAAACTGAACGGCTCCGCGCAGGCCCATCCCAATCCGCACCCGCGGCCTCCGGCACCTGACCTCTGGCCTCTGGTACCTGGCCTCTGCCCTCACGCCCCCCCGGTCCGAGATCGGCCGACGGGTATCGGGAGCGTGCGCGATTTACCGGCGCGGCGGTGGCCGGCGCGCCGAGCACGCCGGATGCGGCCGGGGGAGTGGCGCGCGGCGTTCCCATTCCGTCACGGCGCCTTCCAGCCTCGCGTGACGGACCTGAAGGGCCCGCCCCGTGCGAGTCAACCGGCCGCGGGCTCGAAAGCTCCGCCCCGCGTGTGACCACGCGCGTCCGTCCCGCGGCGTAGATCGGAGCGGCGTTGGCGCGGGCACTCACCGTGTCCGGGCGCACGGGCGCCGCTGCGCTCTCGACCGACCATCGCGGCACGGCACGCTCGATGGAGTGGCGCGGCACCGCGTATTGGCCGACATGGCCGCGGGAGGCGAAGGCGTGTCGCGGCACGACCGTCCACGCGCGGTACGGGTCGTAGTACCCGCGCCCGCCGAAGCCGACCTTCACGTTGATGATGTTGAAGATCGGCCGGCCGTTCCACCCGAGCGGGCACCAGCCGACGTAACCCGGCGCCGAGGCCCAGTACACGTAGGCTGGCCCCCAGTGCCGCGCGGGAATCCAGAACCACGCGCCCGCGCGAAAACCCCAGCGGCCGTAGTGATGCGTGGGCCACCCCCACCACGGGTCGCCGGCAATCCACGTCCAGCCCCACGGGCCGTAATAGCTCCAGCGGCCGTAGGAGTAGGGGCGCCACTGCACGTGCACGCGTGGGTACCAGACGTAGCCGTACGTGTCCTCGTAACGCCAGTCGCCGTACCGATCGAACGAGGCGGCATACACCCGCACATCATCCGGCAGATAGCGCGCCGAGGTCGTGCCGGTCCGCTCGTCGCGGCGATCCTGCGCCCAGCGGTCGAAGGCGTCCCACGCGGCCGAGTTGTACGCCTGCGCGTAGGACGGCGCCAGTGACGCCGTGGCGAAGGCGCGCGCCCCCGCGCCGACGCCGGTTTCACCGAGATCGTTCACGAGCGTCGCGTAACCCCGGATCGTGATCAGCTCGACGTCCGGACGCCCGCTGCTCTCGCCGAGGAGCGCGATGCGGTACTCGCCCGGCGTGTCGATGCGGACGGCGCCTGCCGGCGTGTCGATGCGATACGCGACGCGGTCGCGCCCCGCGATCGTCAGCCGGAGGCGTCCCTCGAGCAGCCGCAGCAGCTCGTCGGAGAGAAAGTCGAGCGACGTGTAGTGGTCGACATCGAGCACGCTGGCGTCAACGAACAACACTTCCACGCGCCCGTCCTGCGTGCGCAACCGGTCGCCGGAGAGGAGCGGGACGTTGATGTCGGCCTGGTCGGCGCGCCCATCGTGCGTGATCGTCGCGGTGCCGTCCACGTAGGCGACATGCGCCGGTTCCGGCGTATCTGGCTCGGGGGCGGTCTGCGCGAGGCCGGGCATCGCCGCGGCGAGTGCGCACACCACGAGCAGGAGCCGCAGGGCGACTGGTGAACGAGTGACCATCGGTGACCTCTGACCCGAGACGGGACGACAGGGTGATGACCCTGCAGGCGGGCTGGCGGGTACAACTATAAAACAAGAAGTGTGACTGTCACACTTCTTCGTAAGTGGGACAGTCACACTTCCGCTCAATTAAGTGTGACTGTCACACTTCCTGGCCGACAGGCATTGACAATAGATTACTCACATTTTATACTATCTTTATTGTTAACGTTATCGAGAAGGGACTGGAACACATGAGCAAGATCATTGGTATCGACCTGGGCACCACCAACTCGGTTGTGGCCGTCATGGAAGGCGGCGAGCCGGTCGTCATTACCAATGCCGAAGGCAGCCGGATCACCCCGTCGGTCGTCGCTTTCACCAAGTCGGGTGAGCGGCTCGTGGGACAGGTCGCCAAGCGGCAGGCGGTCACCAACCCGGAGAACACCGTCTTCTCGATCAAGCGCTTCATGGGGCGGCGCTTCGATGAAGTGAACGAAGAGATGAAGATGGTGCCCTACCAGGTCGTTCGCGCGAGCAACGGCGACGTGCGCGTGAACGCCGGTGGGAAGGAATATTCGCCCCCCGAAATCTCCGCGATGATCCTGCAGAAGCTGAAGCAGGCCGCGGAAGACTACCTGGGCCAGACGGTCACCAAGGCGGTGATCACGGTGCCTGCGTACTTCAACGACGCGCAGCGCCAGGCGACCAAGGACGCCGGCAAGATCGCCGGCCTCGACGTCTCGCGCATCGTCAACGAGCCGACCGCGGCCGCCCTGGCCTACGGCCTCGACAAGAAGAAGGACGAGACGATCGCCGTCTACGATTTCGGCGGCGGCACGTTCGACATCTCCATCCTCGAAGTCGGCGAAGGGGTCGTCGAGGTGAAGGCGACCAACGGCGACACGCACCTTGGTGGCGACAACCTGGACCAGCGCGTGATCGAGTGGATCATCGCGGAGTTCAAGAAGAGCGACGGCATCGACCTCGGCAAGGATCGGATGGCGCTCCAGCGCCTGAAGGAGGCGGCCGAGAAGGCGAAGATGGAGCTGTCGTCGGTGCTGGAGTCGGAGATCAACCTTCCGTTCATCACGGCGGACCAGAGCGGGCCGAAGCACCTGCAGATGAAGCTGACGCGCGCGAAGTTCGAGTCGCTCGTCGAGGATCTGCTGCAGAAGACCGTCGGACCGACCCGGCAGGCGCTCGGGGACGCGGGCGTCGACGCCGGCAAGATCGACGAGGTGGTGCTCGTCGGCGGCTCCACGCGGATCCCGCGCGTGCAGCAGATCGTCCGCGATCTGTTCAAGAAGGAGCCGCACAAGGGCGTGAACCCGGACGAGGTGGTCGCGGTCGGCGCTGCGATCCAAGGCGCCGCGCTCGGCGGCGCCATCGACGAGGTGCTGCTGCTCGACGTGACCCCGCTCGCGATCGGCGTAGAGACGGGGGGCGGCGTGTTCACCCGGCTCATCCCCCGCAACACGACCGTCCCGACGGAGAAGAGCGAGATCTTCACCACCAGCGTGGACAACCAGAGCTTCGTGCCGATCCACGT
>JACPDI010000034.1:59273-88003 GCA_016184105.1 Acidobacteriota bacterium | reverse complement strand
TCTACAACCGCGACGTGAACGGCGTGTACTACATCAACGCGAACATGAAGGAGCCGATCGGCTCCTTCGCCGGCGCGGACAACCGGCTGCGGTTCGCGAGCGGCACGGCGGGGCGCATCAACGCGCACGTCGACAACGCCATCGTGTTGAAGAACCAGAACGAAGGGCGCTCGTGGACCGCGTCAGGAAGCCTCGAGCGGTCGCTGCGGGGCGGCCTGTGGCTCAAGACGGCGTACAGCTACGGCGAGGCGAAGAACACGGTCGATCCCGGATCGATCGCGTTCGGGTCCTGGAACAACAACCAGCACTCCAACGATCCGAACAACCCCGGCCTGGGATTCGCGAGCGCGTCGCCCGGACACCGCGTCTTCATCACGGGCTCGTACTCGCGTGAGTACTTCAACTTTGGCGCGACAACCGTCAGCGTCTTCTGGGAAGCGCGCAACGGCGGAAACACCAGCTACACGTTCGGCGGCGACGCCAACGGGGACGGCGGGACGAGCAACGATCTGCTCTACGTCCACCGCGACACGTCGGAAATGAACTTCCAGACGTTCACCTCTGGCGGCCGCACCTACACGGCGGCCGAGCAGGCGGCGGCGTGGGACGCGTACATCCAGCAGGACGATTACCTGAAGGATCACCGCGGCGAGTACGTCGAGCGCGGCGCGGTCTTCCTCCCGTTCGTGAAGCGGATGGATCTCAGCGTGTCGCAGGACTTCTTCCTGAACTTGAAGGGCCGGCGTCACCAGTTCCAGTTCAGGGCCGACGTGCTCAACTTCGGCAACCTGCTGAACAGCGAGTGGGGAGTCGGTCAGCGGCTGATCAACACCCAGCCGTTGACCAATCCGGGCGTCGATGCACAAGGGCGTCTGACGTACAGGCTGAGGGTGGTGAACAACGAGCTGATGACGACGTCACTCCAGCAGACCGCCGGGCTGACGGACGTGTACCGGGTGATGTTCAGCCTGCGGTATACATTCTAGAAAGAGGCGAGGTACCAGAGGCCAGGTACGACAAAGGCCAAAGGCCCAAAGAAAAGGCCCGGTTGCATCGCAGCCGGGCCTTTTTCTTGTTTGCCTGAACCCTGAACCCTCGCTCGTGCCTCGTGCCTACTTCTCGTGCAGGCGCTGGCACACCCCCACGGCCCCCGACGGATCCATCGCCTCACTGGCCTGGTCGATGTGCTGCACGACGCCGCCGGTGTCGATGACGAACGTCGTCCGGCGCGCGACCCCGCTCTCCTCGTCGAGGATGCCGTACTTCCGCGACACCTCGCGCTTGCCGTCGCTCAGGATCGGGAACTCGACGCCAAGCTGCTCGCGAAAGGCCTTGTTCGCCCATGCGCTGTCGACGCTGATGCCGAAGACCGTGGTGTTGGTCTCGTTGAACTTGCCGGCATTGTCCCGGTACCGGGACATCTCGGTCGTTCAACCGGGCGAGAACGCCGCGGGAAAGAACGCCAGCACGACGTTCTGCTTGCCCTTGAACGAGCTGAGCGTGACGTTCTTGCGCGCGATCTTGCCCTCTTCCATGGCGAGATAGGACAGCGTGAAATCCGGTGCCGGTTCGCCGACCTTCACGGCGGGCGGCGGCGGCGGAGGCTGCGGCGCCGGCTGTCCTCCGCCTCCCGTCGTCTGGCCCGAGGCCAGCATCGCAACCAACGTGAAAACCTCAGTCATGGGTACTCCTTTGGTCTTCCATGTACGGCTCGCCAAGTTCCTTCAGCGCCGCGCGCGTGCGGTCCACGGCCTCGCGCAGGTAATGCCTGTCGAGATCGATCCCGATGAAACTGGTCCCGAGGTGGGCGCAGGCCACCGCGGTGCTCCCCAACCCGACGAACGGATCGAGCACCAGCCGGGCGCGTCCAAGACCGTGGAGCCGGATGCACATCTCGGGAACCTTCGGCGGAAAGGTCGCCGGATGCGGCCGATCCCGGTCGCGGCTCTGGATCGTTTCGTACGGAATGAACCACGCGTTGCCGCGGCATCGACGATCGTCACCGGCCCCTTCCCACCGCGTCACGTTCGACTTGTCCTGATAGGGAACCCCGATGGCGCGCCGGTCGAGCGGCGTGCGCCCGGTCGGCGTGAAGTGGAAGATGAACTCGTGGCAGTCGTTGACGAAGCGGTCGCTGTTGATCGGCTTGTAGTGCCCGGCCGCGAGGCCGCGCTCATCGAGCGCGATCGATTTGATCCAGTGAATCAGGTTCTGGAGGTGAAGATGCCTGCGGACGGCCTGCGCGACGTCCATCGCCACCCAGGGGTCGGTCGGCTTGTGGCCGACGTTGAGAAACAGCGACCCGTCGCGCTGCAGGGTGGCGGCCGCCGCCGCGATCCAGCGGTTCGTCCACTGGAGGTACTCCTCGCGCGGGAGCTGGTCGTCGTAGGTGCGGTACCTCACGCCGAGGTTGTACGGAGGCGAGGTCACAACGACGTCCGCGCTCCCCTCGGGCAGGGCGGTCAGCACCCGGACGCAGTCGCCAAGGTGAAAGGTGAAGACAGACCTTCGGGTCTTCAGAACGGCGTAGAGGGTCGACGGAACGGAACGCGAAGAGGAGTCAGGAGATAGGGAGGAGCGGCCGACAGGAAAATGTTTGGCGCCACGGGGCATCGGGATGCCCGTCAGCTTACCATCCTCCGGGCAGGGCTGCCCGGGGATTACGACGCTTTTGTAACCGGGACCGCCACGCCGAAGCGGCTCGGGGCGAGCGTGTGGTTGCGACGATGGCTCGTCACCTCGCAGGCATGCCCCTTCTCTTCGACGTAGACGATCTCGCGGTTGGTCGCCACCTCGCGGTACCGGCCCGTGACACAGCCGCATGACAGGGTGGTGAACCCGAGGAGACGAACGAGAGAGCTCATAAGTCCGCGGTCCCTTCAGCCGCGGTCAATTCGACGGAAAGCAAACGCAATGCCGTTGAGGTCCGTCGTGAGAACAGGGCGGTTGCTCCTGCGTCTGTCGCGAGTTTCTGAATATTTAGACGCAGGATTGGCTTTCGAGGATCAATCGGCGTGCCGGGAACGTGCGTTTGGGACGCCGAAGTGTCGATTGCGCCACGCCGTTGGATTCAGGCCGTCAAAATCTTGGATGGGGATCAGCGTGCGTGGCGCGGCCGGGCGGCGTGCGCGGAAACGGGCCACGGCCGCACGCGACGTCGGCCCGCGACAGGCGTCCCGGGTCCCGCGCCCTGTCCGCCAAAGCGCCCGGAGGGCACGACGGCAGGGAAGGCGCGGGGCCGGAACGCGGTCGCCTTAGAAGTCGAGCCTCACGCCGAAGCGGACGATGCGCGGATCCAGGAGGGCGATGATCCGGTGGAGCGCCGCCGTCGTGATGTTGAAGTTCGTCACCGTGTCGGCGTTCGTCGCGTTGAACACGTCCACCATCGCCGTCAGGCGCCCGGCGGCGCCCAACGAGAACGACTTATCCGCGCGGAAGTCGAGGATGCCGACGTTTGGCGCCCGCCGCGCGTCCACCGGCTCGACGCGGAGCGTCTCGCTGCCCGCGTTCGGGTGGTTGACGCTGATCGTGCGCCCCCAGTTGCGGCCGCTCTGCAGCTTGTACGAGCCGCTGACGCCGATGTCCCATGGCATGACATAGCGCGCAATCATCTTGTAGTTCCACAGCGTGGACGTCTCCCGGCCGAAGGCCCGCCGATTCGGCTGCCAGAGATAGGCCTTGCCGATGCCGATCGAATCGAGCGCGCTGGAGGTCGACGAGTCGCCGTGGTACTGCTTCAGCCACGTGTGGCCGAACGAGGTGAGCGCCATCCAGCGGCCGCTGAAGCGGCGGTTCAGCGCCACCTCGAACGTGTTGAAGTCCGAGTGGTAGTCATCCGGATTCGTGAAGACGCGGTCCTGCCCGATGCCCGCCGGGCGATCGAACACGGTGAGCGTCTGCTCGTCGCCGGTTCCCAGCGTATTGTCCGGGCCCGGGTCGACGAGCTGGCGAGCGATCGTGTACGCCCCGACGCGCAGCAGGTCCACTTCCGCCCAGTCGTCGCGGACGTTCTTGTAGACCCACGAGGCGCGTGCCGACAACCCGCGGACCACTTCCTGCTCGAAGTGTCCCGAGATCTCCTGGCTGTAGGGACGCTCGAGATCGGGATCGATGCGCACGAACCCGGCGCCGCCCTGCGTCGACAGAAACGTACCAAGCTCGTTCGGCCCGTCCAGCAGGCGGTTGCCGTTCGGGTCGACGAAGCGATAGCGCAGCCGCGCGGTGCCGACCGGATTCTGCAGCGCCGCCAGCGTGTCGGGCGCCGAGTTGAAGTAGAACTGCCCGAAGTAGCCCTTGATCACCGAGCGATTGTTGCCCCTGACGTCCCAGGCAAACCCGATGCGCGGGCCGAAGCTGGTGGACTCCGAAACGGTGGTTTCCGAGACGGTTCGCGGAGACAGGAACGACACGATGCGCGGGTCGGTGGAGCCGGCCAGTGCGGCGACCCCCTCGGGCGCGATCGTCTGCTCCGGGTAGAAGTCCTTGTAGCGATCCATCCGGAGGCCGAGCGTCAGCGTCAGGTTGGCGGACATCTTCCAGACGTCCTGCAGATACGCCGAATGCGCGGTGACGCGGTTATCCCCGTCGTTGGGCGTGTTATAGATTTCAAGCTCGCTGACCGAGGTCCCGCGGTCGCGATAGAAGACGTTGCCCGCCGGCTGATCGCGGAAGAAGAGGCGTTTCTCCCACCGTCCCTCGACGCCGACCTTGAAGTCGTGGGATCCGCGCCAGCCTTCCTTGAAGTAGCTCAGGTTCGCGTTGTACTGCGGCTTGAACCGCCGCTGCTTCTGGTAGAAATCGCTCGCGCCGCCGTTGAAGTACTCGCCGGTGGTCAGGTCGATCCGTCCCGGCTGCAGCGTCTCCTTGAAGAAGCCGTTCTCGGTGGTCGGCCTGAGCGGGAAGTAGTTGCGCCAGCCCGACGCCTGCACGTCGAGGAACGCCCGGTCGCCGAGTACGCTGGTCCATTCCAGCTTGAACGGGTAATTGCGGGACGCCTGGAAGTACGCCGCGGACACGGGGACGTCCACCGCGAGATCCCGCAGCGGCTGCAGCTTCTCGCGCTTGTTCCAGTAGCCGATCAGCTGGTTGCCCCTCGAGAGCTGGTACGTGCCCTTGACGGTGTAGTTCGTGAGCTTGGACTGCGCCAGGTCCGGCAGCCCGGTGATGAACTTGTACTGATTGTTCAGCCGGTACGACGCGAAGAACCACGCGCGGCCGCGCACGATCGGCCCGCCGAGGTTGCCATTGAGATCGTACTGCCGATCGATCTGGTTGCCGCGGTTGACGCCGCCCGTCGGGGCCTTGAACTCGCCTTTCGTTCCTCCCGTCACCTGCAGCGCGGGGTCGACGTTGTCCGAGATCGTTCCCTTGCCTTCCCAATCGGAGTACCACTGGCCCTGGAACCGATCGCCGCCGGACTTGACGGTGACGTTCATCGATCCGCCCGGCGTGTCCTGGTCCGCGCCCGTGCCGGCGCCGCCGATCTGGAACTCTTCGAAGGAGCCGAAGTCGAAGTAGCCGGCGTTGGCATCCGTGTTCTCGGTGGTGTTGATGCCCTCGATGCGCGTGGTCCGCTGCTGGCTGAGCCCGTACACATTGAAGCCGGTCTGCGTGCCGGTGTGCGACCCCCCCACGTCGTAGCCGGTCATCACGATGCCGGGCGCCTGGGACATGGCCGCCCAGATGTCGCGCGCGTTCGGGATCTCGGTGAGCAGCTCCTTGGTGAAGTTCGTGCCCACCGTGGTCGTCGAGGTGTCGACGATCGGCGATTCTCCCGTGACCGTGACGGTCTCCTGGAGCGTGGCCACGTCCAGCCTGGCGTCGACGGTGAGCGTCGTGCCGATGACGACCCTGATCCCTTCGTGCTTGAGGGTCTTGAACCCGTTCAGCTCGAAGGTGACGGTGTAGGTGCCCGCCGGCAGGGCGATGAAGCGGTAGGTCCCGTCTGCCGCGGCGGCCGTGGTCTGCGGTTGAATGAGCGCCGGACTGGTCGCGGTGACCGTCACGCCGGGCAGCACGGCGCCACTGTTGTCAGTGACGGTGCCGTTGATGCGGCCGCGGAACTCCTGCGCGATGGCCGGTACGGCCGTGAGCACCACCATCGCCAGCGCGAGTCCCCAGCCCGAGCTGTACCGATTCCCCATGCCTGCATCTCCTCCTGTCGGTCCGAACTGTTACGCGAACAGATGATGAAAACGATCGGCTGTTCGGCCGTCCCCCGGAGGCAGGCGGGCAACGAAGATCGTGACGAAAACGATAGACGTTCCCTCGGGAATTCGCAAGGTGAACTTGACACGCCGCAACGTCGCGCCTGATAGTGCGCTGCCGGGCGCGGACGAGGCCCGGGCACGGAGCAGAGCGACCGTATGGGCCACAAATGACCAGCGCAACCCCATCTTCCGCGGCCAGCCGCAGGGGACGTTCAAGCTGCCGTTCAACGCCCTACTCACGTCAACCGGCGCATCACAGGAGACGCAAGGAACACGATGATTACCTTCACATCGCTTTTCATGCTGTTGGCCATGCAGGCGGGGGCGCCCGACATCGGCGCGCGGCTCGTCGCCGATCCATCCATCAAGCAGGCGCTTGCCTTCGTCCAGCAGAACGAACCCGCGATTCTCGACGAGCAGGTCCGATTGTGCGAGATCCCCGCCCCGCCCTTCAAGGAGCAGCAGCGCGCCGAAGCGCTGAAGAAGACCTTCGAGGCCCTCGGCCTGCAGCGTGTGAGGATCGACGCGGTCGGCAACGTCATCGGTGAGCGCCCGGGACGGTCCGCCAAACCCAACCTGGTGTTCTCCGCGCACCTCGACACGGTGTTCCCGGAGGGGACCAGCGTGAAGGTTACGCGCGAGGGGACGTCGATATCCGGCCCCGGGATCGGCGATGACTGCCGCGGGCTCGCGGTGGTCCTCGGGGTCATCCACGCGCTCAACGCCGCGAAGATCGAGACGGCGGGGACGATTACGTTCGTCGGAACGGTGGGGGAGGAGGGGCTCGGCGACCTGCGGGGCGTCAAGCATCTGTTCGGCACGGAGCTGAAAGACCAGGTCGACGCGTTCGTCTCCGTTGACGGCACCGGGCTCGGCGTCACCACCGTGGGCGTGGGCAGCCATCGCTATCGGGTGACGATCTCCGGCCCCGGCGGCCACAGCTACGGAGCGTTCGGGCTCGCGAACCCTGTTCACGCGCTCGGCCGGGCGATTGCCACGATCGCGGACTTCGAGGTGCCATCCCAGCCAAAAACGACGTTCAACGTCGGGCGGATTGGGGGCGGCACGTCGGTCAATTCCATCGCGTTCGAGGCGTGGGCCGAGGTGGACATGCGGTCGTCGGACCCCGCCGCCATTGCCGAAGTCGACCGCAAGTTCCAGCAGGCCGTCGATGCGGCAGTCGCCGCCGAGAATCAGCGCTGGAACAACAAAGGCGCGCTGACGGCGAAGAAGGAGCTGGTGGGCGACCGCGCGGCGGGGCAGACCCCCAGGGACTCGCCGATCGTCCAGGCGGCGGTCGCGGTCACACGCGCGCTCGGCTTGCCAGTGAGCATGGACGAGGGCTCCACCGATTCAAACGTTCCCATGGGGCTCGGCATTCCTGCCGTGACCATCGACGGCGGCGGCAGCGGGCGCGGCGCGCACTCGCTTGGAGAAACGTTCGACTCGACCGACTCCTGGAAGGGCACCGCGCGGGCGCTGCTGCTGGCGCTCGCGCTGGCGCAGAAGTGAAGAACGACCGCGGAACACGCGGAACGCGCGGAGACCTAACCGGGTGATCCTGCGCGTTCTGCGCCTTCTGCGGTCAGAAGCTGCTGATAGCGCCGGAGGTCTTCGTCGCGCTGCCGCGCCGCCCACGCGCGCACGCGCCAGACGCGCGCGGCGAACAGGAGGTGGGCGAGGGCGAGCACCGCGAGTTCCGGTGCGACGCCCGTGAGCGCCACCGGCACAAAGTTGAGCGCGGTCGCCAGATAGAAGATGACGCCGAAAAGCGGGTCGGTGCCGGTCCCGGGAAAGCGGCGTCCCCACGCCATCGCGGCGCGCTCCCACCTGATGGGCACCCCTGCCGCTCCCGGTGCGTCCCACTCATAGCGGACCTGGATGTAGCGACCAATCCGCTCGACGCCGATGTGCAACGAGGCGACGGCCTCAAAGCCGCCGGCCAGGACGACCAGCGGGATGAGCGAGGCGACCGGCAGGGTGAGTGCGGCTGCCGTTGCGACCACGAGGGCGCTCCAGAGGCCAATCGTCGCCACGAAGAGGACGACGCGGAGGCTGCCGCGCTCGCGAATCGTCGCGCGCAGCGCCGCGAATTCTTCGGGGCCGGGGTCGAAGGATGAATCACTCATTTGTGGTCTCCTGCTCTCTTCTAGTACCCGGGAACCGCCGAGAAGATATCAAAGCCCGCCGGTTGCGCCCAAGACCGGCTGCCGGCGATCGACCTCGGCTGGTATGGAAATTGATAAGCTCGCCCGCAGGCGGGAAGACCCGGGGGAGAGCGGGTTGTTGGCTGAGCTCGGTAAGTGCTTGCATCCGTGGCAGTTCGATGCTAGGATGCGTTTACTCCCAGCATCGGTAACAACCAACAAAACTCCCGGGGCGCTGTTTTTGGTTAAGGAGAGGCCTATGTCGCTCCAGCCAAACCTGGAGGGATAGTGCAGCGGTATCGTCTTTTCTTCGTCCGCCTCCTGACGCTCGCGCTGAGCGTTGGCCTGCTGGGACCCGTTTCGACGGCCTCTGCTCGCGCCGCCGAAAGCTCGGCCGGCGCGAGCCCCTCTGTCACGAAGACTTCATCCGGCAAGGCGAAGAAGAGCCGGTACTCCGCACGGAAGTCGCGCGCCCGCCGCGCGAAGCTCGCGCGCGCGCGCGCCGCGGCGCGCGCCCGTGAAGCGGCGCGCATCCGCGCGTGGCGCGAGGCGATGGAGCCCCGCTTCCGGAAGGACGAATCGGGCGCGCTCATTCCGGACGTCCGCGCGGCCGCGGCGATCGTGATGAACCCGGAGACGGGTGAGATCCTGTACGAGACCAACGCGCAGGACAAGCGGTCCATCGCCAGCATCACCAAGGTGATGACCGCGCTGGTGTTTCTCGAGGACGACCCGGACCTCACCGAGGAGGTCGTCGTCGAGCGCCCGGACGTGTACCACGCGTCGACGACCTACCTGCGCGCCGGCGAGCGGACGACGCTGGGGGACGTGCTGCACCTGATGTTGATTGCCTCGGACAACGCCGCGGCACGGATTCTTTCCCGCGTGTCGCACGGCGGCCGCGCGTCGTTCATGCAGCGGATGAATGAAAAGGCCCTGGAGCTGGGCCTGCAGGACACCTCGTTCGCGGATCCCTCCGGCCTCGATCCGAACAACATCTCGTCCGCGTACGATCTGTCGCGGCTGATTGCCTTCGGTGCCGGCGACGAGCGCATTTCCTCGATCATGCGCAAGCAGGAGTACCGCCTCACGACCAGCAGGCGGACGATCACCATCCACAGCACGAACCGCCTGCTCGCGAGCAGCGACGTGGACGTGCGCGGCGGCAAGACCGGCTTCATCAGCAAGGCGGGCTACAGCCTCGCCACGCTCCTGCGCCTGCCGCAGGGAGAGCAGGTGGCCGTCGTGATCCTCGGTGCCCGCTCCAACGCGCTGCGCTTCAGCGAAACGCGGCACCTGATGAACTGGCTGAGCGACAAGGCGAAGGCGGTTCTCGGAACAGAGAAGGAACAATAGGTACGATCTACGCCTTGTATCCCTTCTGCATCGCCGCCGCGTCGAGCGGCAGCGTGGCGACCGTATCCACCGGCAGCATGAGAGGGCGGGACGCGCGGCGGCCGTCGTGCGCCTTGAGATACCGCGTGCACACGTCGCAGGCGGCAATCCGGTACATCCCATCGCGGCTCGCGAACGATGTAATGCGCGTGCGGTCGTTGTTGCCGCAGTAAGGGCACGTCATCGGATCGAACTTCCAGCGCGCCGTGCAGCGGCCACAAACCAGCAGGCGGTCGGCTGCCGGCGTGATCGCCGCGAATTCCGGCTCGCCGCCGCACACCGGGCAGTAACCCCAGCTCCACGACGACAGATCGAGCCGCGACTGCGTCGCTTCCGCGCAGCGCACCAGGAAAGGACGCATCGCCAGCGTGAAGACGTGATCCAGGCCCGCGGTCTCCGCGTCGGCCGATGCCGCGGGTGCGGAGGTGGCGCTTGGCGCCGAGATGGCGGCGAACCAGCGCTGCACGACCGGCTCGAGCGCGTTCCCGTCGCGCGCGAGCGTATCCACGCGCCGGACTTCCTCGTCTTCGATCGCGTCGTGCCGGAGCAATGTGGCCGCCGTTTCGCGCAGCATGAACCGGAAATCGCTCCAATTGAGCGGCAGGTGCTCGAAGCGGAGGATCGGCCGGCCGTCGCGGACGTGCCGCTGGATTTCTTCCGCGTCCAGGTGCACGGTGGGCAGCGGCACGCGCCCCTGGACCCGTCGCTGGAGTTGCAGCAGTTCTATCTGGAGCGTCGCGGCGGCCTCGAGCTCGGGATGCGCGTCCTTGAGGTGCGTCAGCTCGACGACTTCGCGCGACTCGGGGCGCCCGCGCGAGGCGGGCCTGTGGTCGGTCACGGTGGGTAGATTTTATCGCTTCACGCGGCCGGCCCCGTACGGAGAGCCGGCCGCGTGCGCTTGTTCCTCCTAGAAGCTCCAGCGAGCGGCCAGCGTGACCTGCCTTCCCTGGTTGAGATTACGGGGATCGCCGAACCACACCCTGACCGAGTCGCCCGTCTGCGGATTGGTCAGCGTCTCGGACGGATACCGCGTCACGCGGGCCGTGACGACGGCCGTGTTGAACGCGTTCTCGAGGTCCGCGTAGATGCCGAACCGGTGAATCCCGAAGTCGAACACTTTCTCGAGCCGCAGATCGACGTTGGTGTTGCTGTCGTTCATGTTGCTGGCGAGCGGCTCGATATTGATCGTGAGCGAACTCGGCCAGTTGAAGAACCGGCCGCCCGACAGGCGTGACACCGCCGTGTAGGGCGCGCCGGAGAGGTACCGGACGTATCCGCTCAGGAGCACCTCCGCCTTCGGAATCTGGTACGAGGCAAACAGCTTCACCTCGTGCCTGCGGTCGAAGGCCGTGCGCCCGCCGGAGTTCACGACGATGCCGTTCGGCGTTTCGAACTGGCCGCTCGAGAAACCGGCGTAGGTGCTGTTGTTGATGGTCCCGGTCGTCTTCGACAGGACGTACGACAGCTGCGCCTGCCACCGGTGGGTGAGCGCTTTCTGCAGGACGATCATCAACCCGCGGTACTTCCGGTAGGCTTCCGGCGCCACCAGCGTGCTGCCGTCCGACAGGCGGTACGACACCTGGTCGGTGTTCCTGATCGTGAAGCGCGGCACGCTGGTCGGGTTCGCCCACCGGTACAGCGTGACCGGGGCGCCGATGGCCTTCACGCCCGCCTGCGTGGCCGGCGTCGGCGTGTAGGTGAACGGCGTCCAGATCCCGTCGTCCAGCACCGAGTTGATGAAGTTCTTCCAGTCGCGCGCGATGCCGGTGACGGTCACCTTGAACTGGTTCCCGATCAACTGCTCGAACGACGCGTTGAACTCATCCACCCGCGGGTGCTTGAGATCGTCGCCCACCGAGTACTGGCGGTCGCTCTCGTCGATGAGCGACAGCGAGCTCCAGTTCGGGCCCACCTCGTAGATCCTGAACGGCGTCATCCCGGGTACGGCCCGGCTCCACGAGGCGAAGACCGCGCCCTCGTAGAGCTGCCCCCAGAACGCGCGCGCGACCGACTTGCCGCTGCCCGTCAGGTCGTACGCGGCGCCCAGGCGCGGGCCCCAGGACTTGGTGTCGTACAGGTCTTCGCCCAGCGTCGAGGCCTCGCCCCGGATGTTGTCGAACCGCAGCCCGATGTTGGCGGTGAGCCGCCCGACCTTCCACTGGTCCTGCGCGTAGAACGACTCTCGCTTGTTCGTGCCCTTCAGGTCGTACGAGTAGCCGTACGCGATGTAGGGGCCGCCGTAGTCGTAGTAGAAGACCCCGGTGGGCGCCGCGGTGGTCGCACCGGAGTACACGAAGCGATCGCGAATCGTGCTGCGCTCGAACTCGATGCCGAACTTGAAGTTGTGGCGGCCGGCCGCTTCGGCGTAGGTCGAGAACGACACGTTCGCCTGATTGCGCGTGCGGTCGTAGAGGCCCGTGTACCCGGCGCCGCCCGAGTACGCCGAGGTTTCGCCGTCGAAGTGTGTTGGCCCCGGGCTGACCGGGTTCAGGTCGTAGTAGCCCCACCAGCCGATGTACTTGGCCTCGAGGAACGACGTCCCGCCAAACACTTTCCGGTAGGACAGGTTCCAGACGTACTCCGGGGAGTCCTGATCGATCGTCTGGTCGTGATTGCTCACGGCGTAGCCGGGGATCAGGCCCGTTCGGCCCGTCTGGTTGTACTGGTCGTACTGCAGCGCGGCGACCAGGTTGTCGGTCGACGTGAGCTGGTTGGTGAACTTGATATTGAAGCGCGGGCTGACCTCGGTCCGCACCGGCGGCCGGTATTGCGAAATTTCGTACCGCTGCGTGCTCGCGAAGAAGAATATCTTGTCCTTCTTGATCGGGCCGCCGAGCTGCACGGTGTAATCCTTGTATTTCAGGATCTTCACCGGCGTGCCGAGCGTGGCGTTCTTCGCGAGCAGGTCGTCGGTCACGTTGCTGCTCGAGAAATTGTCCGAGCTGTAACGGTATTCCGCGAGCGCCGCGAAGCGGTTGCCGCCCGACTTGGTGATCGTGTTGACGATCGCGCCGGTGAAGCCGCCGTATTCGGCCGGCTGACCCAGGCTGCCGACCTGGATCTCATCGATGATGTTGTAGTTGTAGAACGCCCACGACGTGCCCCCTTCCGGGTCGCGGGTGTCCACGCCGTCGAGCATCAGCGCGTTCGCGCCGTCCGATGCGCCGCCGAATGCCGAGCCGCTGTTGATCCCGGGCGAGTAGTTCACGATGTTCGGCCCCGGATTGTTGTGCGAGATCGGCATGCTGAAGAGCAGGGACTGCGACATGTTCGTGTCGGTCTTGGCCGACGCGGTGTCGATCATCACGGACTGCGCGACGACGTCCACCGATTCGGTGAGCCCGCCAACCACCATGGTCAGCCTGAACTCGGCGGTCTGGCCGATGCTGAGCGGAAACGTCTGTTCCTGCTTGATCCTGAACCCCTCGAGTTCCGCCCTGAGGGTGTACTCGCCGGGCGTGACGCCGACAAACCGGTACTCGCCGTGTGCGTCGGCGACCTGCGTCTGAGCGCCGGTCCTGCCGGTCAGCGTCACGGTCACGCCCGGAAGAACCGCCCCCTGCTCGTCGACGACCGTGCCGGTGACGGTGCCCGTCAGCGTCTGCGCGCTGGCGGTGCCGGCGAGGGCGCCGAAGATGACAAGGAGGGCGCCTATCCAAATGCGTCTCATGCTCATCTCTCCTCGTCCCGTCTACTTTCGTGCCACCGAGTGGATGCGGTCGTTCTTCGCGGCGTACAGCGCGTACGCCGTACCCGCACCAACGACGGCAAGGCAGATGATGCCCGCCGGCGTCTTGAAGAAGGACCGGGTCTCGAGTTGCGACGTGTCGGCCGCTCCGCGCTCCTGGCCGGCAGCACGCGCCGGACTGGAGGCGGCAACCTCGCGGGCGACAACCTTCGCGATGGAGCCCCTGATCGTCTGCGGCGCCGGCTGGCTGGCGTCCGCCAGGACCGGCAGCGGAATCAGCGTCACGGCGGCTGCGAGCAGCACGGCCCGTGGGAGTGCGCCGCGCCATTGAGAAAGCCTGACTGTCACCTTGTGCTCCTCCTTGAAAAAAGGGCAGGACGGTGTCGGGTTCGCACACGCTGTGCCAGCGGGAGTCTAACAAAACCCGGCCAGATTGCGCCCAGAATTCGTCGGCCCGCGCGTTGCTCAGCCGAACCGGATCCAATTCGTCGTAGACGCTACGGTTTGTTCGATCCGTGCCGTTGACGCAGCCGCCGGAAGCGAGTGACGATGGAGCGTGTTCCGTGAGAAACCCGGCCTCCGCGCTGGCGCGCTGGCATTCCTCCTGGCGGTGGCCGCCGGCGCCTTCTGGCTGTGGCAGCCGCGTTCGCATTCCGCCGCCGCCGGGACAGACCTTGGTACTCTGCCGCGCGGCGTGTCCCGCGCTCGGCTGAACCTGCTGGTCATCACCCTGGACACGACGCGGGCAGACCGGCTGGGCGCCTACGGGTTCAGGGAGATCGAAACGCCGGCGCTCGACCGGCTGGCCGACGAAGGGGTCCTCTTCGAGCAGGCGATGGCGACGGCGCCGCTGACGCTCCCGTCGCACAGCAGCATTTTCACGGGGCAGTTCCCGCCGGAGCACGGCGTCAGGGACAACGGCGGGTTCTTCCTGTCGCCGAAGCAATTGACCCTGGCGAGCTTCCTGAAGGCGCGCGGCTTTCGAACGGGCGCGGTGGTTGGCGCGTACGTGCTCGACGGCAAATGGGGGCTGAACAGCGGCTTCGAGACGTACGTGGACGATTTCGACCTGTCCCGGATCAAGGGCGGGTTTGGCGTCGGGGACGTGAAGCGGCCCGGCAACGAAGTGGTGGACCGGGCACTGCCGTGGCTCGAGACGGTAAAAGACAAGCCGTTCTTTGCCTGGCTGCACTTTTACGACCCGCACTCGCCGTACGAATCTCCCGAGCCGTTCAGATCGCGGTACGCCGAGCGGCCGTACAGCGGCGCGATTGCCTTTACCGACGCGCAGGTCGCGCGGGTGATCGCGTTCCTCGAGGCGAACCACCTGCTGGATCGGACGATCGTCGCGGTGATGGGCGATCACGGCGAGAGCCTGAACCAGCACGGCGAGGGGACGCACGGGTTCTTCATCTACGAGAGCACGCAGCGCGTGCCATTCATCATTCGCGCCCCGTTCGAGCTGACGCGCGGCGGGCGGCGCGTGGCCGATCCGGTGCGCACGGTGGACCTGTTCCCGACGGTTGTCGACCTGCTGGGAATAAGGCCCCCGGCGGGACTCGCCGGCGTCAGCCTCGCCCCGCTGATGACGGGCGCGCGCCGGACGCTCGATCTGGAGGGCTACGCCGAGGCGCTCTACCCGCTGCACCATTTCGGCTGGAGCGAACTGCGGGCGTGGCGTGCGGGGCAGTACAAGGTCATCGACGCGCCGCGGCCCGAGCTCTACGACCTCGACAAGGATCCGCACGAGACAAACGACCTGTACGCCGCCCGGAGGAGCGTGGCGGACGCGATGCTCGGGCGGCTGCGCGAGCGCGAGTCGGGGGAGGCGCGCGCCGCGGCGGCCGCGCAGGCGGCGCCAGAGGTGGATCCCGATGCGCGCGCGCGGCTCGCCGCACTCGGCTACGTCGGATCGTTTGTCGCAACCGTGGGGAGCACGACGGCCGATCGCGCCGACCCGAAAGACAAGATCGCGCTCTTCAACATGATCACCGAGGCCCGCGAGATCGCGTCGGAAGAGAATTCTTTCGAGCGGGTCGCCGCGATGCTCAACAAGGTGATTGCCGAAGACCCCAAGGTGATTGACGCGTGGTTCAACCTGGGCAACGCGTACTACAAGGTCGGCCGGTTCCAGGAGGCCATCAAGTATTTCGCGCGCGCGCTCGAGTTGAAGCCGGACTACGACCTGGCGGTCATCAACATGGCCAACGCGTACCGGAAGCTGGGGCGCGACGAGGCCGCGCTGACCGGTTACGAGCGATACCTGTCGATCGACCCGAAGAACGCGAACGTCCGCTACCAGGTCGGCGAGATCTACATGGATCGCGGCGACATCGAGAAGGCCGAGGAGAACTTCAAGGCGGCCCTCGATCTCGACAAGCGCGTGGCGGCGGCGCACAACGCGCTCGGCGCGATCGCCTTCACGCGCGGCGACATCGCGGCGGCGGAGCGCCAGATCCGGACCGCGCTCGAGATCAAGAAGGACGTCCGCCTCGCGCACTACAACCTGGCGCTGCTGGCCGAAGAGCGGGGCGACCGTGCCACGGCGGAGGCCGAATACAAGCGCGAGCTGGAACATCACCCGGACAGCTACAAGGCCGCCTTCAACCTGTCGCGCCTGTACGAGGAGTCCGGCAGGCGCCAGCTCCAGGTCGATGCCCTGAAACGGGCCATCGGCGCGAATCCCGGCTTTGCCGAGGGGCATGTCGTCCTGGCACGGCTGTACCTCCAGGACGGCAGACTGCCCGAAGCGCTCGACCTCGCCAGGAAGGGACTCTCGCTCGACCCGCGCTCGCCGCTGGCTCCCCTCGGGCACTACGTCATTGCGGACATCTACAACCGGATGGGGCGGCACCGCGATGCCGAGCGTGCCGCCGCGCTGGGGCGGCAACTCGAGGCGCGGTTGCGGCAGCCCTGGCCCGGCCGAGCCAGAGGACGTCCACCGGTGCTACATTGAGTGGATGCCCGCGCCGCCGAAGAGCTCGTCGACGGTTGGCCAGGCCCCGGTCAAGGCCAAAGGCCCCACGCCGGCCGGCCGGACCACGGTCAAGCCCAGAGGCCGCAAGCCCAAGGCCGAAAATGGCCCGCCGCTGAACGTCCTGATGGTCGTCCCCGAGGCGACTCCCTTTGCCAAGACCGGCGGGCTGGGCGATGTGGCCAGCTCGCTCCCGCGCGCGCTGGCGCGCCTCGGGCACGACGTCACGGTGGTGCTGCCGCGCTATCGCGGTGTCGACGGGGGAGACGCCATCGGCAGCCGGGAACTGGTTGGCGGCGGGCGCGCGGTCCCGGTCGGCTTCAGCGCGCTCGCGGCCGGGCCACATGTCCGCTTCGTGTTCGTCGAGAACGCCAAACTCTACGACCGCGAACACCTGTACGGCCCGAACGCGCAGGACTACCCGGACAACGCCGAGCGTTTCGCCGTGCTGTCGCGCGCCGCGCTCGACTACGCGGCCCACCTCGCCGACCGCGAGTTCGACGTTCTGCACGCGCACGAATGGCAGTGCGGGCTGGTGCCGCTCTACGCGAGAACTCACTACGCCGGTTACGAGCGGATCGCCGGACGCCCCTGCGTGTTTACGATCCACAACCTGGCCTTCCAGGGACTGTTTTCCGCTGACGTGCTGTCACGAATCGACGTGCCGCGGCATCTGTTCACGACGGAGGGAATCGAATACTGGGGGCGCGCGAGTTACCTGAAGGCCGGCATCAACTTCAGCGACTGGGTGACGACGGTCAGCCCGCGGTACGCCAAGGAAATTCTCACCGGCGAGTACGGCTTCGGCTTCGACGGCGTTCTCGCCGCGCGCAAGGACGCGCTGTCCGGGATTCTCAACGGCATCGACGTCGAGCAGTGGAACCCCGAGCGCGATCCGCATCTTCCCGCGGCGTTCAGCGCCGAGGATCTCTCCGGCAAGCTCAAGGCCAAGGCGGCGCTGCTCCGGATGTTCCGCCTGCCGTCTGAAGCCGCGGCGCTCGATCGGCCGGTCATCGGCATGGTCTCGCGGCTCACGGATCAAAAGGGATTCGATTTGATCGCGCAGGCGGCAGAGGCCCTGCTCAAGCTCGATGCGACCTACGTCCTGCTCGGCAACGGCGAGCGACGCTACGAGGAGCTGTGGGAACGGCTCGCCACCGAGCACCCGAACCGCGTGGGAGTGCGGATCGGTTTCGACGAGAAGGCCGCGCATCTGGTGGAGGGGGGCGCCGACATGTTCCTGATGCCCTCGCGCTTCGAGCCGTGCGGCCTGAACCAGATGTACAGCCTGCGCTACGGCACGGTGCCGCTCGTGCGGGCCACCGGCGGGCTGGACGACACGGTGGTCAACTACAACGAGCGGAGCGGGCGTGGAACGGGGTTCAAGTTCTCCGAATACACGCCGCAGGCGCTGGTCCGGACCGTGAAGCGCGCGCTGAAGCTGTTTGGGGATCGGAAGAAATGGCGCGCCCTCCAGCTCGCGGGGATGCGCCAGGACTTCTCCTGGGACGTTTCGGCCCGGGAGTACGTCAAAGTGTACAGGAACTTGAGGAGACGGCTCGATGGCATCCGATAAGGTGAAGGTCTTTACCGACGGCGATTTCGACAACACGGTCAGGCAGGCGCAGACCCCGGTGCTCGTCGACTTCTGGGCGGAGTGGTGCGGTCCCTGCCGGCGCCTGGCCCCGACCGTGGACGCGCTCGCCGACGAATACCAGGGCAAGGTGACGGTCGGGAAACTGAACGTGGACGAGAACCCGGCGACGGCCGAGAAGTTCAACATCCGCGGCATTCCCACGCTCCTGCTGTTCAACGGGGGGCAGATGGTGGAGCAGGTGGTCGGCCTCGCGGAGAAGGACCGGCTGAAGAAGATCATCGACAAGTACGTGTAACATGTCGCACGGGCCGGTCGTCCCCCGGACCACATCCCATATGCTTCGCAACGTCATCATCATCGGTACGGGGCCGGCCGGCCTGACGGCGGCCCTGTACAGCGCCCGCGCCAACCTCAACCCCCTGGTCGTCGAAGGCCTCGAAGCCGGCGGACAGCTGATGCTGACCACGCTCGTCGAGAACTTCCCGGGCTTCCGCGACGGCATCATGGGGCCCGAGCTGATGACCGAGATGCGCGCGCAGAGCGAGCGCTTCGGCGCGGAGATCCGGACCGGCAACGTGACGTCGGTGGACCTGCGACGGCATCCGTTCGTCGTGAAGGCCGGCGAGCAGGAATACCAGTGCCGGACGCTCATCATCGCGACCGGCGCCTCGGCGCGGTGGCTGGGGCTCGACTCCGAGCGCGCGCTGATGGGGCACGGCGTCTCGAGCTGCGCGACGTGCGACGGGTTCTTCTTCAAGGGTCGCCCGATTGCCGTCGTCGGCGGCGGCGATACGGCGATCGAGGAGGCGCTCTTCCTGACGAAGTTCGCGTCGCACGTGACGCTGGTTCACCGCCGCGACGCGCTGCGCGCATCGAAGGTGATGCAGGACAAGGCGCTCGCGCACGGGAAGATCTCCTTCGAGTGGGACTCGGTTGTCGAGGAGATCAAGGACCCGTCACAAAAAGCGGTGACGGCCGCCGTGTTGCGCAACCTGAAGACCGGCGCGCGCAAGGAGCTGGCGATCGACGGCCTGTTTGTCGCGATCGGCCATACGCCGAACACGAAGCTGTTCGAAGGCCAGATCGACATGAACGAGAACGGCTACATCCTCACGCGCTCCGGGACGCAGACGAACATCCCGGGGGTGTTCGCGTGCGGCGATGTGCAGGATCACGTGTACCGGCAGGCGATCACGGCCGCCGGCACGGGCTGCATGGCGGCGATTGACGCTGAACGCTATCTCGAGGGGCTCCCCGAGTCCGAGTCATTGCAGGTTGCCGGTCAGTCGATCCATCCTCCACCGACGACTTCGTCGCCGTCATAGAAGACCGTCGCCTGTCCCGGCGTGATGGCGGGCTGCGGGTCGTCGAACTCGACGCGCGCGCGCGCCCCGTCGAGCGGGGTGATCGTGGCCGGCGCCTCGCGGTGGCGGTAACGAATCTGCACGTCGGCGCGGATGGGCGCCGCGGGCGGCGCCCCCTCGATCCAGTTGACCGTTGAGGCGGTGAACGCCGCACGCTCGAGCGCGCTGCGGGGCCCGACGACCACCGTGCGGTTCGCCGGCTGGATGTCCACGACGTAGAGCGGGATGGCGGCGGAGATGCCGAGCCCCTTCCGCTGTCCGATCGTGAAGCGGTGCGTGCCGCCATGACGTCCCAGCACGTGGCCGTCGCGATCGGCGATCAGCCCGGGGCCGAGCGTGCCCGCCGCGTGGCGCTCCACGAAACCCGCGTAGTCGTTGTCCGGCACGAAGCAGATCTCGTAGCTGTCCTTCTTCTCCGAAACCAGGAGCCCCAGGCGGCGTGCGTGCTCGCGCACGTCATCCTTCCGCAGCGCCCCGACCGGGAAGTCGGCCCGCGCAAGCTGCGCCTGCGTGAGCGAGAAGAGGAAGTAGGACTGGTCCTTGCCGCGATCCCGCCCGCGGAGCAGCCGCACGCGCCCGTCCGGCCGGCGATCGACGCGCGCGTAGTGCCCGGTGGCCACGCGATCCGCGCCGAACCCTTCGGCGCGCTCGAGCAGCGTCGAGAACTTCAGGCCGCTGTTGCAGCGCACGCACGGGATCGGCGTGCGCCCGGCGACGTACTCGCGCACGAAGTTGGAGATGACCTCGTCGTTGAACTCGCGCTCGAAGTTCACGATGTAGTGGGGAATGCCGATGGCGCGCGCGACGCGGCGCGCGTCGGAGAGATCGTCAAGCGTGCAGCACGTGCCGAAGCCGGCCCCTCCCTCCGCGCGCTGGTCGTACAGCTGCATGGACAGGCCGATAGCCTCGTGGCCCGCTTCCGTGAGAAGCGCCGCGGCCACCGACGAGTCCACGCCGCCGGACATCGCGACGACGATTCTCATGGTGCTATGTGCCGCGCGCCGCGCGCGACGCGCCACGCGTCAACGAGCGGAGCTTTTCGGCAATCGGCGGCAGCGCCGCCAGCAGCTGATCGACCTCCGCCTCGGTGTTCCCGAGCCCGAGGCTGAAACGAATCGAGTTCTGCGTGCGGTGCGCCGGCAGTCCCATCGCGCGCAGGACGTGCGACGGCTCGAGCGCGCCCGAGGAACAGGCCGACCCGGTCGACACCGCGAATCCTTCGAGGTCCAGCGCGATGAGCAGCGATTCCGCCTCGATGCCGTCGAAGCTGATGTTCGTCGTGTTCGGGACGCGCGAGGCGATATCGCCGTTGACCGCCGTCCCGGGGACGCGGCCGAGGACGCCGGCCTCCAGGCGGTCGCGCAACGCGGCAAGCTCGCGCGCGCCGGCCGCCATTTTCTCTCGCGCGAGAAGGGCCGCGGCACCCAGGCCGGCGATGCCGGCGACATTCTCCGTGCCGGCGCGCCGGTTGCGCTCGTGGCGGCCGCCCGTGAGGTGCGCCGTCATGCGCGTGCCGCGCCGGATCCACAGCGCGCCAGCGCCTTTCGGCCCGTTGAACTTGTGGGCTGAGACCGCGAGGAGATCGACGCCCAGGTCCGCGACGTTCACCGGCACCTTGCCGGCCGACTGGACCGCGTCGGTGTGGAACAACGCGCCGCGCTCGTGGGCCAGCCCGGCCAGCTCCGCGATCGGCTGAACGGTCCCGACCTCGTTGTTCGCGTGCATCACGGCCACGAGCGCGACGGGGTCGGGCGTCGCCATCAAGGCCGCGCGCAGCGCCTCGGGCGAGACGATTCCGCGCGCGTCGACCGGGAGCAGCGTCGTCTTCCAGCCGCGCCTGGCGAGCGCCTTCAGCGTGTTCAAAACGGCCTCGTGCTCGATGGCGCTCGCGATGAGGTGGCGGCGGCCGGTCGGCTCGAGGCTTTCGGCGACGCCGCGCAGCGCGAAGTTGTCGGCTTCGGTTCCGCCGCTCGTGAACACGATCTCCGACGGATCCCCTCCGATGAGCGCCGCCACCGCGCTCCGCGCGTCGTCCAGGATGGCTTTCGCCCGCTGCCCGTAGCGGTGCACGCTCGACGGGTTGCCGAACTCGTCGCGCAGCACCCGCGACATGGTCTCGGCGACCTCGGGGTGCACCGGCGTCGTGGCGTTATGGTCGAAATAGGGCATGGCCGACCCTTCATGGTAACACTAGCTGTAAGTCTCAGCAACAAAAGGACTAGACAGCGGAGCAGGAGTGTGCAAGGATCGCGGGACTGCTCCCCGAAAGCGCCGGGTACCCTGCGGCGATTCACATTCAGGAGATCGGAACTATGTGGAAGAAGGACGAACCGGCTCGCCCCTTCGCGGGCAGCCAGGGCCCGGCCGGCGAGCCGCCGCCGGCGCCAACGACGAGCGCGGCGCCGACGCGGCACGTCAGCGAACCAGTCGGACAGACGGGGAGGGAGACGGTGAACATCGGCAAATCGGTCGTCATCAAGGGTGAACTGAGCGGCAGCGAAGATCTGACCATCGAAGGGCAGGTGGATGGCAAGATCGAGCTGCGCGATAACGTGCTGACCATCGGGCCCAATGCCCGCATCAAGGCACAGGTGTTCGCCAAGTCGGTGGTCGTGCTCGGCAAGGTGAACGGCAACGTCAGCGCGAGCGAGAAGATCGACATCCGCGAGCACGGGTCCGTCGAGGGAGACATCGTCGCGCCGCGTGTGGCGATCGCGGACGGGGCGTACTTCCGCGGCAGCATCGACATGCAGCGCTCCGGCAAGCCGGTCGAGCCGCGGAAAGACGAAGCCAAGGCCGCCAACGTTCCCGCGGTTGCCAGCCCGACGCCGGCCGCGGCCGTCACCCAGCACTAAGGTTCTTCCGATCGGGACGGTCGGCCGTCCCGATCGGAGTGCCCGATTTCTGCCACCTTTCGGGGTTCTGCCGTGCTCACCGACATGCTGCGCCGCAACCCGCGGCGTCCTGACGCGTCGGACGACGACGCGCTCGAACAGATTGCGGAGACGGAAACGCTCGTGGCGTCGCGGGCGTTTCCGAAGTTCCTTGCGTCGCTCGGCGGGCGCGAGCACCTGACCATCGTCGACGCCGGGCCGATCGTCGGATCGAACGTGGACTTCTTCGCCGCCCGTTCGGCCTGCAAGATTTACGTCGAGGACCTGTTTTCGGAGATCGAGCGCCAGGCGCGCGCGGGAACCCGCGAGAAGCTGGCGGCGATCCTGCCGCCGCGGCTGCGGCAGGCGGACGGCAGCGTCGATGCCGTGCTCTGCTGGGACATCTTCGATTTTCTCGACAGGGCGACGGCGCAGGCGTTCGCCCGCGAGCTCGTGCGCGTCATGCGCCCGGGCGGATCGCTCTTCGGGCTGTTCGCGAACGCCCAGGGGGAGCAGCGCCAGTACACCAAGTTCGTCATCGCCGACGAGACGCATTTCCGGCATCGCACGCGGCCGGCGACCCCGGTGCCACGCCAGGTCCTTCCGAACCGCGATATCATTCGGCTGTTCGACGGGCTGCTCGTGTCAGACTCGTTCCTGCTGCTCACACATACGCGGGAGATCGTGTTCCGGAAGAGATAGCATCGATATGTCGCGTCCCGTGATCGCCCTGCTCAGCGACTTCGGTTTGCGCGATCACTACACCGGCACGATGAAGGGCGTGATCCTGGGCATCTGCCCGGATGCGGCGGTGGTGGATATCTCGCACGACATTCCGCCGCATGACGTCCTGACCGCGGCGCTGGAACTCGCCGCGTCCTACAAGTACTTTCCCGCCGGCACCGTTTTCCTCACCGTCATCGATCCCGGGGTGGGCTCGCCCCGGCGGGGGCTCGCCGCCGACACCGGCGACTACCGGTTCGTGGCGCCGGACAACGGCGTCCTCACGGCGGTGTTGCAGGAGGCCCCTCCGAAGAAGGTGGTGGAGCTGACCGAGCGGCGCTATGCGCGCCCCACGGTCAGCCGCACGTTTGAAGGGCGGGACCGGTTTGCGCCCGCGGCCGCGTGGCTGGCGAAGGGCATTCAACTGGCGGCGCTCGGGCGGCCCGTGGGCGAGTACCAGAAGCTGGACATCGCGCGGCCGGAGACGGCCGGCGACGCGCTGCACGGGGCGGTGCTGCTCGTGGATCGCTTCGGGAACGCCGTGACGAACATCGACCGCCGCACGTTCGAGAAGTTCGTCAACGGCGGGCCGGTGCAGATCGAGGTGCGGACCGATCGCGGCTCGCAGCGCATCGGCCGGCTGGTGGCCACCTACGCGGATATCGGGGCCGACGAAGTGTGCGCGCTGTTCGGCAGCACCGACCATCTCGAGCTGGCGGCCAACGCCGCGAGCGCCGCCGAGCGCCTGGTCGTCGCGCGCGGCGCGGCCGTCACCATCCGCAAGAGCTGACGATCCACCGCGGAGCCCGCCGAATCCGCCGAACCTCCGGCCCAAAGCGCCCTCTGCGTATTCCGCGCGTTCTGCGGTTAGAATCAACGATTGTCCGTGGGAGGAAGGCTGCATTCATGATGGATTTTGACCTGACCGAGGAACAGCGCCTGCTCGAGCAGACGGTGCGCGAGTGGGGGGCACGGGAAGTCGCGCCGCACATCAAGGAACTCGATCGCCAGCACCGGTTCGACCCGAACGTGCTCCCGCAGATGGCGGAGCTGGGGCTGCTGGGCGCGCCCGTGCCGGCCGAGTACGGCGGCGCGGGAATGGACTACGTCAGCCTGGGCGTGATCTGCGAGGAACTCGAGTACGTGGACACGTCCCTGCGGGTGATCATGTCGGTGCACGCCGGGCTGAACTCCCTGACGTTGCTCGCGTGGGGCACCGAAGACCAGAAGCAGCGGTACCTCGTGCCGCAGGCGCACGGGCAGAAGATCGCCACCTACGGCCTCACCGAGCCCTCGGCCGGGAGCGACGCGCGCGGCATCCAGACCGTCGCGATTCGGAAGGGCGATCGCTACCTGCTGACCGGCGAGAAGATGTGGATCTCGCTCGCCGACGTCGCGGACAACTTCCTGGTGTTCGCCTGGTCAGACCTCGAAAAGAAGAAACAGCGCGATCCGTCCGGCATCAGCGCGTTCCTCGTGGAGCGCGCGTTCAAGGGGTTCTCGAGCGGCACGCTCAAGGAGAAGTGGGGCATCCTCGCGGGCAACACCGGCTTCTTCAAGATGGAGGAGGTCGAGGTGCCCAGGGAAAACCTCGTGGGGCGCGAAGGCGAAGGCTTCAAGATCGCGATGTTCGCGCTCGACCAGGGGCGCTATACCGTCGCGGCCGGCGCCACCGGGCTGATCCGGGCGTGCCGCGATGCAAGCGCGAAGTACGCGAGGGAGCGGAAGACCTTCGGCGTCGAGATCGCGCAGCACCAGCTGGTGAAGGAAATGATCGCCCAGATGGAGTCCGACTACCAGGCGGCGCGGCTGCTTTGGCTCCGGGCCGGGTACCTCAAGAACCAGGGGCGCCGCAACACCCGCGAGACCGGCCTCGCCAAGTGGTTCGCGACCGTCGCCTCGGAGCGCGCCGCGGGAGACGCCGTGCAGGTCCACGGCGCGAACGGCTATTCGGACGAGTACCCGGTGGGGCGGTTCTACCGCAACTGCAAGGGGGCCGTCATCTATGAAGGCACGCGCGAGATTCACAAGCTGATGCAAGCCGATTACGTGCTGGGGTACCGCGTCGACCGCCCGACGCGTTGCGAGCTGCCGCCGTACCGGTCGGCAGTCAAAAGCTGACGGAGGGCGCCATGAAGGATCTGTCACTCGGATTCCTGCACGTCGTCGAACAGGCGGCGATCGCCTGCGCCCATACGATGGGCCAGGGGGATCGACACAAGTCGGATCAGGTGGCGGTCGAAGCGATGCGCGCGGCGCTGGATACGGTGCCGATCGACGGCACGATCGTCATCGGCGAGGGTGAGCGTGACGAGGCGCCGATGTTGTACATCGGCGAGAAGGTCGGTGCCGCGAACGGGAAGAACTGCGCGGGCACCGGCACCCTCAAGAAGGTGGACATCGCCGTCGACCCGCTCGAGGGCACCAACCTGTGCGCGACCGGCGCGCCGAACGCGATCGCCGTGCTCGCGGCATCCAACGAGGGCGGGCTGCTGCATGCGCCCGACCTGTACATGGAAAAGCTCGTCGTCGGGCCCAGCTCGAAGGACGTGGTCAGCCTCGACGCGCCCGTGAAGGACAACCTGAACGCGATCGCGAAGGCGCTCTCCCGCGACGTGGACGACCTGGTGGTGATCGTGCTCGATCGCCCCCGGCACGAAAAGCTGATTGAAGACATCCGGGCGACCGGGGCGCGCATTCGCCTCATCACCGATGGCGACCTGTCGGCCGGGATTGCCGCTGCGGTCGCGGGCAGCGGCGTGCACGCGGTGATGGGAACCGGGGGAGCCCCGGAGGGGGTGCTCACCGCCGCGGCGATGCGCTGCCTGAACGGCGAAATCCTCGCGCGGCTGGTGGTCAGCAAGCCGGAGCACGAAGAGCGCTGCCGCGCGATGGGGATCAAGGACCTCAGGCGCGTGTACCGCTCGCGCGACCTGGCATCCGGCGAGTCCATCATCTTCGCGGCAACCGGCGTGACGGACGGAACGCTGATGAAAGGCGTGCGGTTCTTCGGCGACGGAACCCGCACCAGCTCGGTCATCATGCAGTCGAACCCGCAACACATCCGGTTCATCGACACGATTCACGTCACCGACCACGACGTGAAAGTTCGCTTCTGATGCGGGAGGCCGGAAGCTGGCGGCAGAACCTGTTCGCCGCGACTGCCGCCGGCTTCATCGGCTTCACCGGCTTCACGCTGGTGATGCCGTTCCTGCCTCTCTATTTCCACGAACTCGGCCTGCGTGACGTCGGCGAGATCGCGCTGTGGTCCGGCCTGAGCCTTGGCGTGACGCCCGCGCTGACGGCCGCGCTCTCGCCGCTCTGGGGCCGGCTCGCGGATCGCTTCGGCCGCAAGATCATGGTCGAGCGGTCGCTCGCCAGCTTCGTGATCGTCATGAGCGCGATGGCGTACGTGCGGGAGCCCTGGCACGTGTTCGCCCTGCGGGCGGTGCAGGGGCTGTTCGCCGGCTACGGCGCGCTCACCCTGACGATGGCCGCCGAATCGGCGCCCCCGGGCAAGACGGCCGCGGCGATCGGCTTCGTGCAGACGGCGCAGCGGCTGGGCCCCGCGCTCGGCCCCGTGATCGGTGGCGTGGTCGCGCAGCTGGTCGGAATCCGGAACGCGTTTTTCGTGTCGGCGTGCTTTTACGCCGTGGCGCTCGTCCTCGTGTTCGTGCTGTACCACGAGCAGCCGCCGGCCTCCCGCGCCAGCAGCGGGCCGAAAGGCCCCGTTCGGTTCCGCGACCTGATTGCGTTCGAGCACTTCCTGCTGTTGATGCTCGTGGTCTTCCTCGTGCAGCTGGTCGACCGCAGTTTCGGCCCGATCCTGCCGCTCTTTCTCGGCCAGATCGGCGTGGCGCCCGGGCGCGTGCCCCTGGTGGCCGGCGTGCTGTTTTCAGAGGCGGCCTTCGCGGCCGCCCTGGGGCACCACGTGACGGGCCGGCTGCTGCAACGCGCGCCGGCGAGGACGCTGCTCGTCGGCGCGACGTCAGCCGCCGCCGCCGGGGCGCTGGCATACGCCGTCGCGCCCCCGGCCGAACTGCTGTTTGTCGTCACGCCGCTGTTCGGCATCGCCGTCGGCGTGGCGATGACGACGGCCTATTCGTCCGCGGGAAGGATGATCCCGGCGGGAGCGGGCGGCGCCGGGTTCGGGCTGCTGACGACAGCCTCGCTCACCGCGCTCGCGGTCAGCCCGATGCTGAGCGGCGCGCTCGGCGCCACCAGCATCCGCGCCGTGTTCGCGATCGACGGCGCGGTGATGGTGGTGCTGGCCGGGGTGGTGTGGAGAGTCATGAGGGGGTCAGGTGCTCCGGGTGCTCCGGGTGCCGCCCTTCAATCTCCTCCGGCGGCCCCCCGATCGTCTCCTCCACGGCCGGCGCCTCGCGCAGGCGTTGCGATGGGAACGTGAGCTTGAGCAGGGGGGGAGTCACCATCGTCGTGGCCAGCACCATGACGACTGACGCGGAGAAGACGTCGCGCCCGATGATCCCGTTGGTCAGGCCGTAGCCCGCAACGATCAGCCCGACCTCGCCTCGCGAGATCATGCCCACGCCGACCCGCACGGACTCGTGCGCGTTGAAGCCCGCCAGGCGCGCCGCAACACCGCAACCCGCCGCCTTGGCGACGATGGCGACCACGATCAGCAGGCTCACGAACGACAGCTGCGCCCCCAGTTCGCGCGCGTTGGCCTGGAGGCCGATGCTGACAAAGAACACGGGGACAAAGACCGAGTAGGTCAGCGGATGGATCCCGCGGTCGATCGCTCCTTTGTAGCGGGTCTGCGCGAACAGCAAGCCCGCGAGGTACGAGCCGGTGATCGCCGCCACGCCGCCGAAGTACTCGGCGCCCCACGCGTAGAGGAACGCCACGACCAGCACGGCGGACAGCACCGCCTGGCTGACCTCCAGCGCTTCGGCCGCGCGGAGGACCGGCGTGAACAGGCGTCCCGCGAACCAGGCGATGACAAAGAAGATCGTCAGTTTGATCAGCGTCACGCCGATGCTGGCGATTCCCGCGTCCCCTCCGGCGCGCGCCAGTGCCGCCACCACGGACAGGACGAGAAGCCCCATCACGTCGTCGATGACGGCGGCGCCGAGGATCGCGGTTCCTTCGCGCGAGCGCAGCGCGCCGAGCTCCATCAGCGTCTGAGCGGAGATGCTGACCGAAGTCGCCGTGAGGATCGTGCCGATGAAGATGCCTTCCCAGAACATCGGCAGGCCGAACAGCTGTGCGGTCAGCGCGCCGCCAGCCATCGGCAGCGCGACGCCGCCCGCCGCGGACCAGAATGCCACGGTCCCCACGCGGCGCATTTCCAGCAAATCGGTTTCGAGCCCGGCGACGAACATCAGCAGGATCACGCCAACCTGGGCGAGGTCGTGGACGAGGCCGAGCAGCGGGACCGGTGGAATGGCGCCGGACCCGTGCCCCGCGTCGCTCGGCGAAAAGATCGGCCAGCCGAGCATGTCGAGGAGCGTCGGGCCGAGCAGCAGGCCGATGAGAATTTCCCCGAAGACGGCGGGCATCCGCAGGCGATGTGAGGCAGCCCCCGCAAGTTTCGCGGTCGCGACGATAATGGTGATGAGGAGCAGGACCTGCAGCGGATGAGCCATCGCGAAGAGTTTATCGTTTCCCCGCTTGCCGACGCGATCGCCGCGCTGCGGCGCGGCCTGGTCGTCGCGTACCCGACAGATACGCTGTACGGCCTGGCGGCGGATCCCCGCCGCGCCGATGCGGTGGAGGCCGTCTTCCGCATCAAGGGAC